>JAITMH010000018.1 GCA_031277445.1 Burkholderiales bacterium | reverse complement strand
TCGCCGTCCTTTTTTACGTCGTTTTTTGAGCTGCCTCAAAATAAGCAGATAACTTGCTCTCTTATCGCAAGCGGACGCTCTTCCAGACCTTTACCGATCTCCACATATTGTCATAGAATATTGGTTCTCCTTTTTGGGGCGTCCGCCATGCGCGACAAGCAGTTTTGCCACTATCATCACGAAAAACCCGCCACTTGGCAGTGCAGACCGTGTAAGCGCCTGTTCGGTGACTGTTGCATGCCGATCAATCTCAACGACCCCGAGGAACCGCATTGCCCGTTGTGCCACCAAAAACTGGGCTATCTCGGCGCCGCCAACACCGCGCAGCCGCTCTGGGAACGCATCCCTTTTTTCTCCCGTTACATCTCGCAAAAAGACGCGCTCGACCATGTCGCCGGTGACTGGACGGACGGCGGTCTGGAAGAAAACGAATACATCCCGAACAAGGCGCGGGCGCTGGCTGAAATTTACGTTCGGGAAGGACGTCACGACGATGCTCTGGACGCGCTGAAAGAGGTAGTAAAGGCAGAGCCCAAAAATGTGATGATGCACGAACGCTATCACCGTTTGCTGCTGACGCACGGCTCGCTCGAACAAAATCACGCGCACCTGATGCGCGCTTACCTGCCGCTGCTGCTGTCCAAGGCGCCGGATCGTGCAGTCGAAGTGTATCTTGCCGCAAAAAAGAAACTGGGGGATATCTCCCCGCCGCCACACCCCGTGATCTGCGAAACGCTGGCGCAGGAATTGATACAAAAAGGCCACCCCGCTGAGGGCATGCAGTTGATTCAGGATTTCCATCAACGCTTCCCGGATTACCCGTACACACCGCGCGTTTGCATGATGGCGGCAAAAACACTCGCCTACCTTTTACGCGACACCGACGCGGCCTACCATTTGATCGCCCTCATTCGTGAGCACTATCCCAAGTCTCCGCAGATCGTTGAGGCCAACGCGCTTGACGTAGCGCTGGGCAGGCATTCTTTGAAGGCGGATCCTGAGCAATAACAAAATCTCTCCCCTTAAAAAGGGTATCGCAAAACTCCCTCCTCCGCTTGCGGGGGAGGGCGTCACTTCAAATGCTTCCGATACGTATAAAGTAACCTCGCTTCTTCGCTGCGCGGGTAAATCCGAATCAGCGCTTCCGTCAACTCGTTGAGCGCCGCCGTTTCTTTTTTCTGTCCTGCCAATTTTCCAAGCACCAACGTCAGTTTCGGCCAATTCGGGAACGGTTGGCGTTTCGCATGCAACTCGCGCCACAAAGAAAGCGCCATGTCCAACTGCCGTAACGACAGCATCCGCTCAAGCAACGTCAACAATACCTTCGGTTCTTGCAGCAATGCTTTGTTGGCGTGATTGTCCCGTTCTTCCGTCAGATTCAACAGCAACTCCTCCGATACCGTTGATACGGGCATCTGCAACAGCGTTTTGACAAACCGTGTCATCAGCGCATTGTCCGCATGCGAGCGCAACAACGCATGGCAAAGCCGCAACACTTTTTCGTCTTGCGGATGCGTTCTTAACAATTCCCCCGCGTGTCTGGCCGCTTTTTCGGTATCGAGTTCGCCCACCGCTTTTTCCAACGCGGCCAGCGCCTTTTTGAATGGCGCCGCCCGCTCTTTTTCGTAAAGATAATCTTCGTTAAGCGGTAAAATTCGCAACGCTCTTCCGCCCATCACCAATGCAAAACCGCTGATCAAACCACCGATGTGCGCGTAGTAATTGATGTTGGTTTCGGTAAACAACAATCCCCACAATTCCTTGCCGACCCAAACGGGAAGCATCAACAACGCTGGCGCGGTGAAAAAACCGAAAAAGATCAGGAACCAGTAGAAGAAGCGGATTCGCTTCATCCCGTAAACGGCCAGATACATTCCCATCAAACCCGAAATGGCGCCGGAAGCGCCCACGCCCGGTATCAGCCCTGACGAGAAAACCCACCAGAACGCGTGCGACAAAACGCCCGATGCCAGATAAAGCAGCAAATAGCGGCTCCGGCCAAGTGCCACTTCCAGCGCAAAACCGAAAATGAAAAGAAAAACCATGTTGCCCAAAAGATGTATCGGGTCGCCATGCAAAAACATGGCGGTGAACAACCCCGATCCCGTCGGCTTGCCCGGAATGAATCCGTGTCGGAAGAAACTGATTTTGTCGCGTTTTTCCTCGAACGTCCGCCGCGCTTCCTGCCAGGCTTCGTCTTTTTGAAAGTCAGCGTTTTCGCGCACCGCTTGATCGAACGCCGGTTCCATCAATACCTTTCGCGCTAAAACAACTTCCGGTTTTTGCTGAAGGAGCGCTTCCCAACCACGTTTTTCCGGCAGTGTTTTCTTTTCATCGTTGTCGCCACTGTCGTCGTCATTGTCGCTGCCGTCGTCGATTCGATCTTTCTCTTTGACGTTCTCTTTTTCCCAGTGCTTAAACAGCGTTCGCTCTTTTGCCGGCAAACCGCTATCGACGTACTGCGTGACCGCCGTCTCAATGCGCCCCAGATCGTAAATCTGATAGGTGAAGTAAACCAGCACATTGACGATGATCAGCAGAAACGTGACGTAAGGCAACGTTTTCCGACTCGGCGCGGTCTGGGCGGGAACGATGAGAAACATGCGGTGTTATCGGGGGCGCTATCAGTAGCGTTATCGGAAAGCGTTGAACGCGCTACGCTATCGCCCCTCTCCCGCTTGCAGGAGAGGGGCTGTGGAGAGGGCGCACCCCGGATAAACCGCTCCGAGAACTCTTGCCCCTTTAGCGCCCGTCACTGCCGGAAGGTTGCCGGGGCGACGCGCCAGCGTTTCACGCGCCAACCAGGCGAATGCCAGCGCTTCGACGTGTTGCGCCGAGATGCCCAGAACGTCAGTCGCCTGCACCGTTCGCGGCACCAATGAAATGCTTAACGCGCTCATCAGTGCCGCGTTGTAAGCGCCGCCGCCGCATATATAGATTTCCTCCGCTTCTTTTGAAATGGCGTTAGCGATACTCGTCGCTGTTAATTGCAATAAGGTCGCCTGAACATCAGCAGGCGACAATGAAGAAAACGAAGCCAGATGCGCCGCAAGCCAGGCCGAATGAAACAAATCGCGGCCTGTGCTTTTCGGCGGCGGCTTGCTGAAAAACGGTTCGCTCAACAACGCCGCAAGCAACGCGGAAGAAGCCTTCCCCGAAGCCGCCCAAGCGCCGTCGCGGTCAAATGTTCCTTTCTGATGCTTCATAGTCCAGGCATCAAGCAACACATTGCCCGGGCCAATATCAAAACCGCTCGCCCTATTTTGCGGCGGCAAATCGGTCAGGTTGGCGATACCGCCGATATTGACGATCACCCGATGTTTCGATGCACTGCCAAACATCGCCGCATGAAACGCGGGAACCAGCGGTGCGCCCTGTCCGCCTGCCGCCAGATCGCGGCTGCGGAAATCCGCAACGACATCAATCCCCAGATGTTCCGCCACACGCGCCGGATGATTGAGTTGACACGACCAGGCCTCCGCCGGACAGTGGCGCACCGTCTGGCCGTGTACGCCGACCGCCCGCAACTGCGCCACCGCCAGGCCCGCTTGTCGAGCGGCTTCCTGCGTGGCCTGCGCGTAGAGATCGGCCAAGGTATTGGCAACGCGGGCGCTACGCGCCAATTCATCGGCGCCCGATTCCTGCAATGCCAACAGTTCCTCGCGCAACGCCGCCGGAAACGGCACGAAGGCGCTGCCGCGCAGTTTGCAGTAAAAAGAGGTGCCCGTTTTTTCGGAAAAAGCGTCGGGAAAAGCAGCGATCACCGCATCAACGCCATCCAGACTGGTACCGGACATGATTCCGGCGTAGAGCGCGTCGGTCATCGTGGAAAGGATCAGTGGAACATCGCGACTTTTTGTACCGGCGCTTCGTGCGCCATTTGCAAGAGCGGTCTGGTCAAAGCAACGCTGTCTTCGAACGCTTTTTTGTCTTTCGCGGCAATCGGTTCTGCGGGCGGCATGACCATTTTCAGCGGGTCACGCGGCGCGTTTGCGACGCGAAATTCATAGTGCAGATGCGGGCCGGTCGCAACGCCGGTCATCCCCACGTAACCGATCACCTTCCCCTGCGCAACGCGATCGCCCTTTTTCAAACCGCTGGCGAAGCGCGACAAATGCCCGTAATGCGTGGTGATCTTTCCTGCGTGACGCAAAACCACGAGATTGCCGTAACCGCCCTGCTTCCCGACAAAATCAACCGTGCCATCGCCCGCCGCCCACACCGGTGTTCCGGTCGCCGCAGCAAAATCGGTGCCGACATGCGCCCGCTTTGTCTTGTACACCGGATGCAAGCGGCTCGACGAAAACCCCGATGAAACCCGTGAAAATTCCAGCGGCGTCCGCAAAAAAGCCCGCTTGTTACTTTCGCCCTTGACGTTGTAGTAGCCGCTGCTCTTTCCGTCCGGACTCTGCCACCAATAAGCGCTGTGTTCAATGCCGCCGTTGAAAAACTCGACAGCGAGAATGCGGGCGCTGTTAATCAGTTCGCCCTCGACATACACGCGCTCGTAATGCACCGCGAAATGATCGTCCTTGCGCAAATCGTGATAAAAATTGATATTTCCGGAAAGCACATTCGCCATTTCGACCGTCACCGCATCGGGAATCCCCGCCGCGTCAGCCGCGCCGAACAGTGACGACCGAATCACACCGGCACGTTGCTCGCGTCGCACCTCGCGTTCCGGCACCGACATTTCGGCGCGAAGCGTTTTGTCCTCACGAACAATCGTGAAAAGCTCGGTTTCGGAAACCAGAAAACGCAACTCCTGCAACTGCCCTTCACCATCCAGTGCAACACGCAATGCCCGACCCGGACGCAGCTTGTACAGCGGACGCGCTTGAGCGTCGGACAGCAGGAACGTCATCGCCTGCGAATCGCGCATGCCGACACGAGAAAGCACATTACCTATCGTATCGCCGCCCTGAACACGCTCCTCATGCCAATAAGGCAGATCGCTCAAACCATCGAGATGCGCCAGATCGGAGGGGAGTTGAAGCGTGCGCTCCAACATCGTCGCAGGATGCGATTCCGGCGCGGAGCCGGGCACAAAGCCGAACGCGGCCATTCCCGAAAACCCCAGAACAAGCACAACAACAAAAGGGGCGGAAGCGAACTGGCGCACCCAATGCCGCAAAGCAGCCCAAAACGGCGAACCTTCGGCTAGAATGTTGTCAGTGGTTTTTTGCACGGGCGCCTTTCTTGAATCTGCCAATTCTAACAAGAAAGCGCGAAAATCAAAGCCTTATCGGTGTTATTTAACGTATTTTTTGACAAAACGGCGCTACGCCCAACAATTTCTTAATTTTCGTTGACATTTACCTTTCTCATTTGCCATTCTGCCATGACCGTCTCCTCATCAGCCTCCTCACCTGCCTCCCTGACCCCCGACGAAATCGAACACCAGCTTGCCATTTTCAAGCGCGGCGCCGACGAACTCCTGATCGAAAAAGAACTGGCCGCCAAACTTGCCCGTGGCAAACCGTTGCGGATCAAAGAGGGTTTCGACCCGACCCGACCCGACCTGCATCTGGGGCATACCGTCCAGTTCAACAAACTGCGCCAACTGCAAGACCTGGGGCATCACATCATCTTTCTGATCGGCGACTTCACCGGCATGATCGGCGATCCTTCGGGACGCAACGTCACCCGTCCGCCGCTGACGCGAGAAGAAATCGCCGCCAACGCCAAGACCTACACCGATCAGGTCTTCCTGATCCTCGACCGTGAAAAAACCGAAGTCGCCTTCAACTCCCACTGGCTTTCCGCGCTGGGCGCCGAAGGCATGATCCGGCTGGCCTCGCATTACACCGTCGCCCGAATGCTGGAACGCGACGACTTCTCCAAGCGCTTCCGCGACAACCAGCCCATCGCCGTCCACGAATTTCTTTACCCGCTGGCGCAGGGCTACGACTCCGTTGCGCTGAAAGCCGACGTCGAACTGGGCGGCACCGACCAGAAATTCAACCTGCTGGTCGGACGTGAAATCCAAAAAGCCCACGGGCTTGAGCCGCAATGTATTCTGACATTGCCGCTGCTCGAAGGGCTGGACGGTGTGCAGAAAATGTCCAAGTCTTACGACAACTACATCGGCATCACCGAAGCGCCACGCGAAATGTTCGGAAAAATCATGTCCGTTTCCGACGAATTGATGTGGCGTTACTACGACCTCGTTTCACTGAAAAACCTCGAACACATCGCCGCGCTGAAAAAAGAAGTCCGGGACGGACGCAACCCGCGTGACATCAAAGTGCTGCTGGCGAAAGAAATCGTCGAACGCTTTCACACAAAAGCCGCCGCCGAAGACGCCGAAGCCGAATTTAACGCCCGCTTCCGTCAGGGCATCCTGCCCGACGACATGCCGGAAGTCACCCTGCACACCAACGGCGCAGGACTGCCGATTGCCCAACTCGCCAAACAAGCCAATCTCGTGCCCTCAAGCTCGGAAGCGCTGCGCCTGATCGAGCAAAACGGTCTGAAAGTCGATGGCGGCACCGTCAGCGATAAAAAGCTACAGATCGCAGCGGGCAGCACCGTCGTCGTGCAAGCCGGGAAACGGCGGTTTGCGCGGGTTAAGGTGGTGTGATTCAGGGATCAGGGATCAGGGATCAGGGATCAGGGATTAGGGATTAGGGATCAGAAAAACATATTAACCACGAAAAGCACGAAAGCCACGAAAAAAGAGGTCAGGACGTAGGGTGGGCAAAGCGAAGCGTGCCCACCGTTCAAATCTCGTAGCAAGCGTAGCCCGGATAAGCGAAGCGCCTTCCGGGAATTCAAAAACATGAACCGCCCCGAGTTTTCCGGAGGCTATTTTGTTCGAGTCAAGCGGCATACTTCGCTGACCCTCCGAGGTTCTGATAATACATGGCTTCTGCTTCGACAGGCGGGATGTTACCGATAGACCCCAACAGCCGGCGGTTGTTGAACCAGTCCACCCATTCCAGCGTTGCCATTTCCACATCCTTCAGGTTTTTCAACGAATACCGATTCTTCACCTCGGTCTTGTACAGACCGATGATGGTTTCGGCCAAAGCATTGTCGTAGGAATCGCCCACGCTCCCCACTGAAGGAGCGATACCAGGTTCGATCAGACGCTCGGCGTAGCGAACCGACAGGTATTGCGATCCACGATCACTGTGGTGGATCAGCCCATCTTTCGGTTTGCGTTTGTGTAGCGCCTGATTCAGCGCGTCGAGTACAAAGTCCGTGTTGGGCGAGCAGGACACTTGCCAGCCGACGATGTAGCGGGCGAAGACGTCCGTGATGAAGGCAACGTAAACGAAGCGCTCCGACGTGCCAACGTAGGTGAAATCCGCTACCCACAGCGCGTTGGGTCGGTCAGCGTAGAACTGCCGGTTGACCCGATCTAATGGACGCGGCTTGTTCTTGTCGCTGAAGGTGGTCTTGACCTTCTTGCCACGGACAAGGCCTTGCAGCCCCAGCTTGCGCATCAGCCTCTCTACGGTGCAACGCGCCGCTTTGATGCTTTCGCGCTTAAGCTGATGCCAGACTTTGCGTGCGCCGTAGGCTCGGAAATGCTCTTCCCAAATCCGCTGGATGTGCACGCTCAGTTCTTCATCCCGTAGCGCCCGTAACGAACGCCGTTCGGGATGGGCTTGTTGGCTTTTATGCGCGTAGTAGGTCGATGGAGCTATCGGTACAACTTTACAGATAGGCTCGACTCCATAGACTTCACGATGTTCGTCGATAAATGCCATGGCGGTTAGTTTCGGCGGTCGAGCTCCGCCTGCGCAAAATAGGCGGATGCCTTGCGAAGGATCTCGTTGGCCTGACGCAACTCCCGGTTCTCCCGTTCCAATGCCTTGAAACGCTCCCGGTCGTTTGTCGTCAAGCCCTCGCGCAATCCCATGTCGCGCTCAGTTTGCCGTAACCAGCGGCGCAAGGTGTCGTCTTTGCAGCCGATCTTCGCAGCAACGGACTGGATGGCCGCCCACTGCGAGGGGTACTCGTTCTGGTGTTCCAAAACCAG
>JAITMH010000206.1 GCA_031277445.1 Burkholderiales bacterium | reverse complement strand
GGGAAGTTTGTTAATCAAGTGCCAACCAAGTTGGCCATGAGTGCATCCGATTACTTCTCGCTGATAAAGGATTCTCTTTCAAGGGCTAAAGATCGTAAGCCTTCTGGTAAACTTCCTATTTCGAAATTGAACTGGAGCAAAATTAAAAGTAAAGAAGATAGCTTAACTTGGTTTGGACACTGTTCTTTCTTACTCAGTATTGATAATAAAAAGCTATTTGTAGACCCGATGCTTGGGCCTGCGGCTTCACCTGTTTCTTTCGCAGGAAGCAAACGCTACAGCGAAGATATGCTGCATATTGTTGATGAATTACCGCCAATCGATGCAGTTTTTATTACACATGATCACTACGATCACCTGGAATACGCGACCATACGCCACTTCAGGGATAAGGAAACGCTTTTCATCGTACCGCTTGGCGTGGGTTCACATCTTCTCAAGTGGGGCGTTCCCCCAGAAAAAATTCGCGAACTGGGTTGGGGCGATGAATTCAGCAAAAGCAACATCAGCATCGTTGCGGAGCGTGCCGTTCATTTCTCCGCCCGTACCTGGTCTTCACGCAACGACACCCTGTGGGTCAGTTATGCCCTGAAGGGAGAACAGAAGCGGGTTTATATCAGCGGCGATACCGGATACAGCGAACACTTTCGTGACATTGGCGAAAAACACGGTCCCTTCGACATCGCTTTTTTTGAAATTGACGCATGGAATCCCGGCTGGCCCAAGTCGCACCTGTTCCCGTCCGAGGTGATCCAGGCCTATCACGACGTTCAAGCCACATCGCTGGTTCCCGTGCACTGGGGCGTTTTTGATCTCGCCCTGCACCCCTGGGACGAATCCATTCGAATGCTTGCCACGCTGGCGAACGAGGACGGCAACGTCAACCTGCTTACGCCTCTCATGGGGCAGAAGCTGATTCCCGATGTAACGAAAACTTCACGCTGGTGGGAAGATGTTCCGTCTTCTCGTGGCGCATCGGAGTAGCAAGCGCTCAATGACAGTTTTTAAGCGCCCTTTCCCAACACCGGTGGTTTCACTTCGCCGCGCTCCACCATCGCTTCGATCTGTGCGACATCTTTGTCGCCGCGTCCCGAAAGGTTAAGCAGCACGATCTGATCGTTCGCCAGCGTTGGCGCCAGTCTGATAACGTGCGCCAGCGCATGCGACGATTCGAGCGCTGGAATGATTCCTTCCAATCTCGACAGCGTGAAAAAGGCGTCGATCGCTTCCTGATCGCTGGCATGCACGTATTGCGCCCGACCGCTGTCTTTTAACGCACTGTGTTCGGGGCCAACGCTCGGATAATCGAGTCCCGCCGAAACCGAATACACCGGCTCGGCGTTGCCCTCGGCGTCCTGCAACAGATACGAGCGAAATCCGTGCAGCACACCCGGCGTCCCGAGCGTCAATGTCGCGGCATGTTCGCCCCGCCCCAATCCGCGACCGGAAGGCTCGACGCCGACCAACTGCACCGAAGCATCATCAAGAAATCCCGCAAACAAACCAATCGCGTTGGAACCGCCGCCGACGCAAGCCATCGCATAATCCGGCAAGCGCCCACACAGTTCCAGCATTTGCGCCCGCGCTTCCCAACCAATCACAGAGTGAAAATGGCGCACCATGCGCGGATACGGATGCGGTCCCACAGCAGACCCCAGAAGATAAAACGTATCGTCGGCGTGCTCCACCCAATCGCCAATCGCTTCATCGACCGCTTCCTTCAACGTCCGTTGCCCGCTCTTCGCCGCAACAACTTCGGCGCCCATCATCTGCATCCGAAAAACGTTGAGCTTCTGCCGCTCGATATCGACTTCGCCCATGTAAACGTGGCACTCCATGCCCATCAACGCCGCCGTTGCCGCCGTCGCCACGCCATGCTGCCCGGCGCCGGTTTCTGCAATGATGCGTTTTTTGCCCATCCGTTTCGCCAACAGAATCTGGCCGACCGTGTTGTTGATTTTGTGAGCGCCGAGATGGTTCAAGTCTTCACGTTTCAAATAAATCTGCGCACCGCCCAAATAGCGGCTCAGATTCGCGCAATGAAACACCGGCGTTGGCCGTCCCGAATAGTGTTTCAGTAACGCCATGAACTCGCGGATAAATTCCGGATCGGAACGATAACGCTCAAAGGTTGAGGCCAATTCGTCAAGCGCCGGCTTCAACACCTCGGGTACGAACTGCCCACCGTATTCCCCGAAAAAACCATCGGCAGCCGGCGGCGTCTGAGATAAAAAATGATCAATGTGCGGCATAAATCCTCTGTCAAGTTTTTTGAGCTTTAAACGGGTACTGCGGAAAATGGCGTAGTTTACCACTACGGCTGAAATCAGAGATCAGCGGCCAGATCGTAGCCCGGATAAACGAAGCGCCATCCGGGAACAAAAAACAAATTTAACCACAAAGAACGCATAGAACACAAAGAAAGGAGCGCGGGCGTCTCGCCCGCAACCCATCTCACGCGGAGGCGCGGAGATCGCGGCGTCAAAGCCCCCTTTCCAAAGGGGGTGGCCGCCGAAGGCGGACGGGGGTTTGTCTCGGTAGATCGCGTTTCGCTTATCCCCCTGAAAGGAAAGGCTTCAAAGTAAGCTCTGGACTCAGCGACTTCGCGCAGAATGACAGAATTACCCTCCGCACTCTCCGCGCCTCCGCGTGAGACCGAACGTTGGGGTTTTATGATCCCTGACCTCTATGTATCGCCATCGGGCCATAAGCCTGAGACACCGGCATCATCTGTATCGTGTTGATGTTGACGTGCGCCGGTAATGTGGCTACCCAGAACACCGCTTCCGCAACATCATCCGCCGTCAGCGGTTGCACGCCCTGATAAACCGCCGCCGCTTTCTCCTCGTCGCCATGAAAGCGTACTTGTGAAAACTCTGTGCCGCCGCACATCCCCGGTTCGATGCTGGTCACGCGCACCGGCGACCCCAGCAGATCCGCCCGAAGATTGTTGCTCAGTTGGTGAACAAACGCTTTGGTCGCACCATAAACATTTCCGCCCGGATACGGCCACTCGCCTGCCGTCGAGCCGATATTAATCACATGGCCGCGCTGACGCGCCACCATACCGGGTAATAACGTGCGTGTGCAATACAACAACCCTTTGATGTTGGTGTCGATCATCCGTTCCCAGTCATCCACCGACGCTTTATCGAACCCTTCCATTCCCAGCGCCAGTCCCGCGTTATTGACCAGCACGTCGACGTCGCTGAACGCTGCGGGCAACGTCGATAACGCCTTCTCCACACTCGCCCGCTGCCTCACATCAAGCACCAGCGGGAGCAACGCCTCACCCAACTCCTGTTGCAACGCTTCAAGCCTTTCGGCACGTCTTCCGGTTGCGATAACCTTGTGGCCTTCCCGAACAAACCGTCTTGCAATCGCCGAACCAAATCCAGCGCTCGCGCCCGTGACCAGAACAATCATCTTCTTTCCTTCCTGCTGAAAATCATCGCCATACTTAGAATTCTATCAACACTCAAACTGCCCTGATTTCTTCTAACAAATCAGGATACCGCTCCAGTAGCTTGAACAATTTAACCAAAGCCA
>JAITMH010000157.1 GCA_031277445.1 Burkholderiales bacterium | reverse complement strand
CCTCGCAATGGCGCCGATTTTTCTTTGCGCTCTATGCGTTCTTTGCGGTTAAATCATGTTTTTGGATTCCCGGTTCTGCGACTTCGCGCAGAATGACACGCTTCGCTTGTCTGGGCTACGCTCGCCAAATGTTGGGGTTCCCGCCACGCTATGCTCGCGGCTAAAGGCCGCTCACCGCCAACCTACGCTCACTCCGCGCAGACGGTAATTTTTTCGTGCTTTTCGTGTTTTTCGTGGCTAAAGGGTTTTTCTTCAAGGCCGCAACCAGCGCGGCGCAACGTCTTCCAGCGCTGTCGGCGTGATCCCCAATTCGATCAACGCGCTTGCGCGGCCATCCGGGCAAACGCTGTCTTTCTGCATTGAAAGCAATTGGTCGCGGGTCATCAAATGTCCGGGCAAGTGTTCGAGCAGCCATGCCTGCAAAGGCGCTAACGCTGTGGGCGTTGAAAGAATTGGTCGCGGCGACCCCATCGTTTTTCCCAGCCAGCGCAACAATTCATCAAGGCGATAAACGCACGGCCCACCAAGCGGAAATGTTTTGCCTATGGCCGATGGAAGCGACAACGCACGACAAAACGCCTCGGCGACATCGCCGACATACACCGGCTGAAAACGTGTTTGCGCTGACGGCGCCATCAGCAACGGCACTCGCGGCAGCAAACGTGCGAACACGTTGAGAAACGCATCGTCGGGGCCGAAAACAACGCTCGGCTGAAAAATCGTCCAGTGCAGTTTCGACGTTCTTACTGCCGTTTCGCCATCGCTTTTGCTTCGCAGGTAATCGCTGGGTCCCTCCGGGTCGGCATTCAGTGCGCTCATGTGCAACAGGCGCGTCACGCCTGCCTTGGCGCATGCCGCCACCACATCCTGCGACAACAGCACATGGGCGCGAACAAACGTCTGCCGTTGCGTTTCGCGGATGATGCCGACCAGATTGATGACTGCCGCGCTTCCCGCGAAAGCCATCGCCAGTTGGGAGAAGTCGTACCTGTCGAGTTCGCGCACGTCGAGATTAGGCAGCACCCACAGCGGTCTGGTGTGTTCGCGTGAACGTGTCAGCAAACGCACCGCGCATCCGGCGCGCACCAGCCGCACGATCAGCGTCCGGCCAATGTAACCGCTGCCGCCCAGTACCGTCACCACCGGCCTCATGGCGCACCCCCCTCCGTTGTTCGATCTTCCGAAAGTTTACCAATTATCCGCCGTTTCATCATCGGCAAGGCTGCGACCAACAGCAGTTTCCCGAACCGGCGACGAATGAACCGCCGCCAGCGCTTCCTGCAATGAAAAGGGTTGCTGGCGTTGCTGCGCATACATTTTGACATTGGCCAGCACTTTTTTGACGTAATCGCGTGTCTCATCAAACGGAATGGATTCGATCCAGATATCGCCTTCCATCGCCGCGCCGCCCTTAGAGGCCGCTCTGGAGCGCCAGGTACGCGCACGTCCCGGGCCCGCGTTGTACGCTGCGGCTGCCAGCACCAGCGATCCGTTCAGCCCGTTGAGGCAATCTCTGAGGTAAAACGCGCCGAAACGCGCATTGATGGCGGGGTCGTTAAGCTGTTCTTTGCGGTAATTTGTCATCCCCATTTTCTTCGCCACTTCTCTTGCTGTCGCCGGCATCAGTTGCATCAGGCCCACCGCGCCCGCTCTCGACACAATGTCGGGAATGAAACGCGATTCCTGCCGCGCTACTGCGTAAAGCCAACTCTCGTCAACATTGTGCGCGGCGCCGGCTTTTTGAAACGCGTCAGGAAAGGGGCGCGGGTAACGCAACGACCACTCGATGGATGTTGTCATTCGCTCGGCGGCCGCAATCGAGCGGTCTGGCAAGCCTTGCTGCGACATCGCCAGCGCCACCACCCGCAATTCCGAATCACTGAGCGTGCGCACCAGCGTTCGCCACTCGGCCAGCATTTCGGGGCGAAAACCGAGCGCATGGAGTTTGACGATTCGCCGCGCCGTATCACGCGCCAGAAAATCGCGCACGGCGTCCTGCGTTACGGTGATACCGGAGGGCGCCATGTTTATCGGCGCGACGGTAACACCGCCCGCCGCCAACCGTTCTCGCGCCAGAAAGCCATAATACGTCGGGCGGTCGGTCAGTTGTTGGTACAACGCCTGTGCTTGCCGAACCGCCGGGTCGCTTTTCCGTTGCTCCAGACAACGGGCGCGCCAGTAACGCCAGGTCTCGCTATCGCGGCTCGCGGCAGGCAGCGCCTCGATTGCCGCCAGCGCTGCTTCGTAATCACCTGCCCATAGCGCCGCCCGTATCCGCCAGGGCTGTTCCGTTTCGTTGAGCGCTGCTTGACCGGCTTCGTTGAAGAAACGGTGCGCGTCGGGGTGCGATCCGTTCGCCGCACGGTGCGCCAGTCGCAGATTGCCGTATTCCCGATCCGCTTGCGGCCACTGGTCGCGTATGGCCACCCAGGCGCGTCGCGTCGGCTCAAAATCCTGACGCGCCGCCTTTTCCAGCGCGTAATACAACAATTCTCGCGCACCCTTTTGTTGGGGCGTCGGCTTGTCGCTCAGGTATTTCAGCGGCGCTCGCTCGACCTGCGAAAAAGTCCGCTCATCCGCACGTTGCGCCGACGGCAACCGCAGCCACAACGCCCGCGCCAGCGAAGCGTTCGACGCCTGCACCGCCAGCACATAACGCGCCCGAATATCGTCGTCGGTCAGCAGACCTTTCGCCCGCATCGCCTCGAACACCGGCACGCAGGATTCCGGCTGCGTCCTGCCGGTCGGCCACAGCGCTTTCCCCGCCGTCAGCGCGCTGTCGCCGTCGCGCTGATAGCGGTACTGAATGCCGTAACAAATGAGTTCGGTGTCTTCTTCCGGCGGCGGATAGTCGATTGAAAAATACGTCCAGTCCTGCGCTTTCCCCAGCGCTTTCAGCCAGGCGCGTTGCAACAGCGGCGCCAGCGGCGTGCCGGCCGCCTGCTTAAGAAATGCCTGAACGTCGGCCTCAAGCGGTCTCGGCGGCCTTCTTTCGAGCGCAACGAGCAGCCGCCAGTATTCGACATACAGCGCCAGAACGTGACCGGTCGGATTCAGCCGGTCAAACGCCGCCAGATCACGCGCTTCATAAGCGGCTTTGGCGGCAACAATCGCGGCATCGCCCGCCAGCGCCGGTTTGCCGGTTTGCGCCACCGCTGTTGTCACGCCTGCTGTTGTCACGCCCAGCGCCGCCGAACACCCCACCAGCAGCGCCAGCCCCGCCCTCGACAGCCACGTTGCCTGCCTTTGCGGCACCTCTTGCGAAAAAAAACCTTGTCCTTGCATTGCCTTTGCCTCATTGCCTCTGCTCAAGTTTAATAGCATGCCATTGTCTGAAAAGCAAACTCCGGTGACCAAAACCTGTTTCCGCGCCGCAATACGAGTAAAATAGACTACCGTTCGGAAAATCTGCGCTTGCCTTTTCGTTTCTACCTTTTCGTTCCAATCTTTTTTGTTTCCTTGTCTTATAACTTCAATGTCGCCCTCGCCCGATCCTCTCACCGACAAACGCATCCCTGACTGCGCCGACGAAGATTTCAGCGCGCCCGAGTTTTGCGAACCGATAGACACCGAAAGCGAACCGGATCATCCCGTTGCGTCGCTGCCGCCCGGTAGCTGGCTGGCAGTTCTGGGTGGCGGCCAGTTGGGAACAATGTTTTGTCGAGCCGCTCAGAAATTGGGTTACCGTATCGCGGCGATTGACCCCGATCCCGACGCGCCGATTGCCGCTGTCGCCAACATGCTGTGGACAGCGTCGTATCAGGACACGGTCGCGTTGCAGGCGTTAAGCGAACTGGCGCAAGCCGCGACGGTCGAATTTGAGAACGTGCCTTACGCCGCGCTGGCGCATCTGGCGATGCACATGCCGGTACGTCCCGCCGCCGACAGCATCGCCATCGCCCAAAGCCGCATTCAGGAAAAATTGTTTTTCGCACGTCACGGATTGCCGGTCGCTCCCTTCATCGTGCTGCGCGATAACAGCGATCTTTCGGCGCCGATGCCCCAGAACCTGTTTCCGGGACGCCTCAAAACCGCACGTCTCGGATACGACGGCAAAGGACAATGCACCGTCACCGCCCCCGATCAAGTGCCCGGCGCTTTCCGACAACTCGGCAACGTCACCTGTGTGCTCGAACAACAATTACAACTGGCGCGTGAAATCTCGGTGCTGATCGCCCGCGACGCGCAAGGCAACATCACGTTGTGGCCGGTCGCCGAAAACATCCACCGCGACGGCATTCTCGACGTGACCATCGTGCCCGCACGCATCAGCGAAACCCTCGCGCAAAGCGCCTGCGAACATGCGCGTAAAGTTGTCGAAAACATGGGCTATCGCGGCGTGCTGTGCATCGAATTTTTTATCGACGCCCAGGACAACCTTTACCTGAACGAAATGGCGCCGCGCCCGCACAACTCCGGTCACCATACGATTGAGTCGTGCGTCACCTCACAATTTGAACAACAAGCGCGAATCGCCGCCGGTTTACCGCTCGGCGATCCCTCTCAAAAAACACCGGCAGTGATGCTCAATCTGCTGGGCGATTTGTGGTTTCTTGATGGCGCTTCTGACAACAACACACCGTGCGAGCCAAACTGGAACGCATTGCTTGCCGACAGCGGTGCATCGCAGGCGCACCTGCACCTGTACGGAAAAAAAGAAGCGCGGCGTGGTCGCAAAATGGGACACATCACTTGCTGCGCCGCAACGCTGGACGAAGCTTTGCAAA
>JAITMH010000072.1 GCA_031277445.1 Burkholderiales bacterium | reverse complement strand
CCGCGCACGAGGTTGTCGAGCGCTTTCTGGATTTCTTTTTCGGTTGCGGTGTCGCCTGACGAGGTGGCTTCGTCGAGTATCAGAATCTTCGGGTCGATCAGCAAGGCGCGGGCTATCGAGATTCGTTGCCGCTCTCCTCCCGACAGTCCTTGCCCGCGTTCACCGACCAGCGAATCATAACCGTGCGGCAACCGCAAAATGAACTCGTGCGCATGGGCCGCCCGCGCCGCCGCGATGATGTCTTCGTGCGTCGCTCCGGGGCGACCATACGCAATGTTTTCAGCGACCGTGCCGAAAAAGAGGAACGGCTCTTGCAACACCAACCCGATGTTGCGGCGGTATTCGGCGATGGACAAAGCGCGAATGTCGGCACCGTCGAGAAGCACGGCGCCATCGGCAACATCGTAAAAGCGGCAGATGAGGTTGACCAGTGTGCTCTTGCCGGAACCGCTGTGTCCAACCAGCCCAATCATTTCGCCGGGCACGACGGTAAGGTTGACGCCACGCAGAATCGTCCGGTTGCCATAGCGAAACACAACGTTGCGCAATTCGATTTGTCCGCGCACCGGCGGCAACGGTACGGGATGCGCCGGTTCCGGTACGCTGGAAACATGATCGAGAATGTCGAAAATCCGCTTGGCGCCCGCCGCCGCTTTTTGCGTCACCGAAACAATTCGGCTCATCGAGTCGAGCCGCGTGTAAAAACGCCCGATGTACGCCAATGCGGCCAGCAGCATTCCGGTGGTAATGTGACTTTGTGATACTTGCCAGATGCCGAATATCCAGACAACCAGCAGGCCGATCTCGGTCAGCAGCGAAACCGTCGGCGAGAACAGCGACCAAAGTCGATTGACCCGATCATTGGCGATGAGGTTATGGCGGTTGGCTTCCTGAAAACGTTTCGTCTCACGCGATTCCTGCGCGAATGCTTTGACGACGCGAATGCCGGGGATGGTATCAGCGAGTACGTTGGTCACTTCTGACCAGGCACGTCCGATTTTTTCAAAGCCGGTTCGCAACCGGTCGCGCACCAGATGAATCATCCAGGCAATGAACGGTAACGGTAACAACGTCACCAGCGCCAGCCACGGGTTGATCCAGAACAACACGATAGCCGTCATCGTAATCATCAGCACGTCAGTCGCAAAATCAAGCAGGTGCAGCGACAGGAAAAGACAGATGCGATCGCTCTCCGAACTGATGCGCGCCATCAAATCACCGGTACGTTTGCCGCCGAAGTATTCGAGCGACAAGTGCATCAGATGTTCGAAAGACGCGGTTCGCAAATCAGCGCCGATCCGTTCGGACACCAGCGCCAGAATGTAGGTTTTCCCCCAGCCCAGCCCCCAGGCGAGCAACGCTGACGCAAACAGCCCGCCGAGGTACAACGCGACCAAACCGACATCGACCGGCACGCCTTTTTCGGCGGGAACCAGAACTTTATCGGTGAGCGGCATGATTAAATACGGCGCCACCATGCCGGCCGCCGTTGATGTCAGCATCAGAATGAAGCCCAGCAACAGGGAGCCTTTGTAGGGACGGGCAAACCGCCATAAGCGGAACAAAATCCAGGTGGACGGTGGCGTGATGCTGTCGTCGCCGGTGCTGTCGCTGGCCGCGCAGTTCTGGCATTCGCCGTCATCGGCAGCTAACCGCGTGCCGCAAACCGGACACAAGGCAGCGCCTTCTTCTCCGATTTCCTGGGGCGGATGTTTTTCCTGCCACTGGCCGAACGCCTGAATGAGCCGCTGGATCGCGGCGTCCTGCGCCAGCGTATAACGCCAATGTTGCAGGCGCCCGTTGCCGTCGAGCAATTCCAATGTACCGACTCCGGCGTGGTCGTAATAACTCAGTCGCAATCCGGCTCGACGCGCCCATTCCCGACATGTCGTTGTGGCTTCTGGCGATGAGGCGACAACACAACAAAACAACCGTCTCTCGGTAACGACAATCAACTCCTGCGCAAAACGTAACTGCGCGTCAAGATCCACCACCGCCCAGCTCAGAATTTTCTCGTTCGGCAACAACGAAACGCTTGCCTGCCAGGCAGCGGGCAAGGAAACGGGCAACGCGAGCGTTGCCGAGGAGGAAAAAGGTGCTTTGTGTCTCTGTGTCATGAGCGGTGCCGCCTACGCGCATACAGCGGCACTATAAAAGAATTTCGCCATCGGTGCGCATTTTTACAAAAAAGAATCCGTGACAATATGAACGTTCTCATGATGGCAACACCTCTGGTTACGCCTCTTCGAACGGAGTAAACTTCCAAAGTTACGTGCCGTCCTGTTGCGGATGAGAACGGCGCGGGTATTCGACCTCTTTTATTTTATCCAACCGTTTTTTGTACGTTGCTTGTGTCTATCACCTTGAAAGAGATACAGTTTCTTCGCATCACTTACTTGCGCGGGCCTAACATCTGGACCTATCGGCCGGTGCTGGAAGCGTGGGTTGACATCGGCGCGCTGGAAGAAGCGCCGTCCAATACGATTCCCGGATTTTACGAACGGCTCTCCGGCTGGCTGCCGTCGCTGATCGAACACCGTTGCGGGGTCGGCGAACGCGGCGGTTTTCTAAAGCGCGTCAAGGAAGGCACCTGGATGGCGCATGTCCTCGAACACGTCGCGATTGAGTTACAGAATCTTGCCGGTATGCAGGCCGGTTTCGGCAAAGCGCGGGAGACCTCGCGGTACGGCATTTACAAAGTAGCGATCCGGGCGCGCAATGAAAAAGTCGGACGCGCCGCGCTGCTTGCCGGTCGTGATCTGGTGATGGCGGCCATCGAGGACACGCCGTTTGATGTTACCGCCGCAATCAATGATTTGCGTCAAACGATTGACGTTCACCATTTGGGCCCGAGCACGGCCTGCATTGTTCAGGCCGCCGCCGAACGCGGCATTCCGGTGACGCGATTGAACGACGGCAATCTGGTGCAACTGGGTTATGGCGCGCTTCAGCGCCGGATCTGGACGGCGGAAACCGAGCGAACCAGCGCCATCGGCGAAAGCATTGCTGCCGATAAAAATTTAACCAAACGCTTGCTGCAATCGTGCGGTATCCCCGTGCCGGAAGGCGAAGCCGTCGAGAATGCCGACGCTGCCTGGGCAGCCGCGCAGGATATCGGACTGCCGGTCGTCGTCAAACCAAACGATGGCACGCATGGGCGCGGCGTTGTTCTCGATCTTTCGCACGAAGAAGACGTTCGCGCCGCTTTCACTGTCGCTGAGGCCGAGGGCGGCGGCGTCATCGTCGAGCGTTTTGTGCGTGGCCGCGAATACCGGCTGCTGGTCGTCGGCGACAAACTGGTGGCCGCTGCCGGTCAGCGCAACGGCAATGCTGCCGCCGACATCACCGAGAACGTGCATCCCGAAAACGCGGCGCTTGCTGCGCTGGCGGCACGTGTCGTCGGACTTGACATCGCCGGTGTCGATATCGTTGCCGAAGACATCAGCCGTCCGCTCGCCGAGCAGGAGGCTGTCGTGATTGAAGTCGATGCCGGTCCCGGCTTGCTGACGCACTTGCGACCGATGAGCGAAAACACGCACCCCATCGGTGAAGCCATCATCACTCACCTGTTTCCCCGTGCCGAGCAACAAGGGCGTGTCCCGATTTTCGGAATCACCGGCACGGAGAAAACAGCGGCGATCGCCCAGCGACTGGCGGCATTGCTGCGTCTCGCCGGGTATCGGGTTGGACTGGCGTGCAGCGACGGCTTGTACTTTGGCCACCGTCAAGTCGATCAACGTAACGCCGTCAATTGGGCGGCGGGCGAACGTTTGTTGATGAACCGCCTGATCGACATTGCCGTGATCGAGAGCAACGCGGCATTGATTCTGCGCGAAGGGCTGGCTTACGACCGCTGCCAAATCGGCATCATCACCGACACCAGCGGTTGGGAAGCGCTTGCGGACGACGACATTTTGACGCCCGAACAATTGTGTCAGGTGTTGCGCACACAAATCGATGTCGTGTTGCCCAACGGCGCGGCGGTGTTAAACGCGCACGATCCGCGTTTGGTCGAGATGGCGCCGCTGTGTGACGGCGAAGTGATTTTTTACGCGACCGACGCCGAATTGGCGGCGATCACCCAACACTGCGCCAACGGTGGCCGTGCTGTCGTCGCCACCGGCGGACAAATTTTGCTGACACACGGCGACCGCATTGCTGTATTGGGCAACCACAGCACGCCCGATCTTGAGATCTTGGCGACCGTTGCCGCTGCCTGGGCGTTCGGCGTCAACGCCACGCTGATCCGGTTCGGAATCGAACGAGGAACCGCCTGATGGAAGTCTCAAGAATTCGGGCGTTACGCGGCCCCAATTTGTGGAGCCGACGCACTGCTATTGAGGCGCTCGTCAGTTGCGCGGCTGACGAGCTCGTGATTGCCGATGTGCTTGCGCTGGAAACAAAATTGCACAGCCGTTTCCCGTCGATGGGGTCGCTCACGCCCGCCGGCGACAAAGTGGCGATCAGCTTGGCGCATGTGCTCGAACGGGTCACGCTGAGTTTGCAGGCAGAAGCCGGTTGCCCGGTAACGTTCAGCCAAACCGTTTCGACGACCACACCCGGACTGTTTCAAGTCGTCGTCGAATACACCGAGGAAGATGTTGCCCGTTTGGCGCTGCTTTTTGCGCAGGAACTGTGTTCGGCGGCGCTTATGGACGCGCCGTTCGATCTCGTCGGCGCGCTGTCGCAAATACGTACACTCGACGAAGACATCCGGCTGGGGCCGAGCACCGGCGCGATCGTCAACGCCGCCGTTGCCCGTCGCATTCCTTACCGCCGTCTGACCCAGGGCAGCCTCGTGCAATTCGGTTGGGGCAGTCGGCAACGGCGCATTCTGGCGGCAGAAATTGATCGTACCAGCGTCATCGCCGAAGATATCGCGCAGGATAAAGAGCTGACAAAAAAACTGCTGGCGGCCGCAGCGGTGCCTGCTCCCCAAGGAAGGCCGGTCACCGACGCTGAAGATGCCTGGACGGCGGCGAACGAGATCGGTCTGCCGGTCGTCGTCAAACCTCTGGACGGCAGTCAGGGCAGGGGCGTCACCGTCAACATCAATAGCCGTGAACATCTGCTGGCCGCGTATGAGGCCGCCGCCGCAACCAAACGAAAAGTGATGGTAGAGCGTTATTTGCCAGGGTCGGATTTTCGTCTGCTGGTTGTCGGCGATAAACTGATCGCGGCCGCACGGCGCGATCCGCCGCAAGTGATCGGTGACGGCATTCACAGCGTGCGGGAACTCGTCGATGAGATCAACCGCGACCCGCGTCGCGGCGAAGGCCACGCCACGGCGCTGACCCGGATTTGTCTCGACGACATCGCCAACACTTTGCTGTCCATGCAGGGCTTTACCGCCGACAGTGTGCCGCCGACAGGAACACGCGTGACCCTGCGCAACAACGCCAACCTTTCCACCGGCGGTACCGCCACCGACGTCACCGACGAAGTGCACCCCGACATTGCCGCCCACGCCGTTGTTGCGGCGCAAACGATTGGACTTGATATTGCCGGTATCGACATCGTTTGCGAAACGATTTTAAAACCGCTCGAAGAACAAAGCGGTGGTGTTGTCGAAGTCAACGCCGCGCCCGGCTTGCGCATGCACCTGTCGCCTTCGTATGGCAAAGGCCGCCCTATCGGAGAAGCCGTCATCAATCACATGTTTTTGCCGGACGAAAACGGCCGCATTCCCGTCGTGGCAGTAACCGGCACCAACGGCAAGACCACCACTGTTCGCTTGATTGCGCATCTTTTCGAGCAACACGGCTGGCGCGTCGGCATGACCACCACCGACGGTATTTACGTCAACCATCGACGCATCGATACCGGCGATTGCAGCGGCCCGCGTAGCGCCCGCAACGTGCTGATACATCCCGATGTCGACGCCGCCGTTCTTGAAGTCGCGCGCGGCGGCATACTGCGCGAAGGTCTGGGCTTCGACCGTTGCCGCGTTGCCGTCGTCACCAACATCGGTTCCGGCGATCATCTGGGGCTTGACTTCATCACCAGCGTCGAAGACCTCGCCGTACTCAAGCGCGTTATCGTCCAGAACGTTGACGAAGATGGTGTGGCCGTACTCAACGCCGACGACCCGATTGTCGCTGCGATGGCTCCCGTTTGCCCCGGCAACGTGACCTTCTTTGCGCGCGATGGGCATCAGCCGCACATGATGATGCATCGCGCCCAAGGCAAGCGCGTTGTCTATCTTGGCAATCGTGCGCTCGTCGCAGCCGAAGGCGGCTTCGAATACAGGCTACCGCTCACCGATATTCCGCTGACCCGCGACGGCGCCATTCCGTTCCAGATCGACAACGCAATGGCAGCGCTCGCCGCCGCTTGGGCAATCGGCTTGCCCTGGGAAACCATCGCACGCGGATTTGCTACCTTCGTCAACAACGACCGCTCTGTGCCAGGGCGCTTCAACATCTTCGATTATCGCGGCGCCACCCTCATCGCCGATTACGGCCACAACCCCGACGCCATCGCAGCGCTGACGCAGGCAATCGAAACGATACCGGCACAACGCCGCTTCGTCGTTATCAGCGGCGCAGGCGACCGCCGCGACGAAGACCTCCAGCGGCAAACACAAATCCTCGGCGACGTTTTCGACGAAGTCATTCTTTATCAGGATCAGTGCCAACGCGGACGACAGGATGGCGAAGTGCTGGTTTTATTGCGAAAGGGATTAGCGAACGCTAAACGCGCCCGGTCTGTCGAAGAAATACGCGGTGAAAAACTTGCCATTGATGCCGCGTTGAAACGATTGTCCTCCGGCGATCTTTGTCTGATACTGGTCGATCAAGTCGAAGATGCGTTAGCGCATATTCGTCGAAGGATCGAGGAACCGTAGCCTGGACAAGCGAAGCGCAGTCCGGGAACCATCTTTCCGGCGCGAAGCGCCGCTGATTTGAAATATTTGCGATGCTTCGCATCGGATAAAAATTCCCGGACTGCGCTTCGCTTGTCCAGGCTACTCTTTCTTTGCGCTCTTTGCGGTTAAACTATCAAAATGTCACAGGCCGTATTTGAAAAACTGGTTGCGTTGTTTGATGCCGAACAAGCGCGTTATCGGGTGATGACGCACGCGCCGGTGCGAACGTCAGAAGAAGCCGCCAGCGTGCGCGGCACGACGCTCAGCCAAGGCGCGAGAGCCATGGTTTGCCGCGTCAAGCATTCGTCGAAGCAGCGCACCTATGTTCTGGCGGTGTTGCCTGCTAACCGGCAACTCGATTTCGTCAAAGTGGCTGCTGCTGTTGGCGGCAAGAAAGTATCGCTGGCAACGCCGGAAGAAGCGCAAGCATTGACCGATTGTGAAATGGGCGCGGTGCCGCCGGTCAGTTTTCATCCGGAGTTGTTGCTGATCGTTGATCCCGGCCTTGCGTCCCGTCACGATGAAATTTCTTTCAATGCCGGACTGCGTGAACGCTCGATCATCATTGCGACGGAAGATTATCTGCGTATTGTCGCGCCACGGTTGGAAACGGTTGTATAGGAGGGATAGCGCGTGAGGCAAATAGACGGCGGACAAGAAACGTTTGGGCAGGAAGACGCTATGCAGGATGGCGGGCGGTGGTAAGATTCATACCTTATGTTCGTGCGGGTGAGGCTGCATACACACTGTACGAGGTGTGGAAGTGCTATGAACGTGAGTAAGTGATGAGTGAAATATTTCTCTTCTTGACTATAACCTGTCTTACTTTGATAGGCTTATGGAGTATTGTTTATACTTTTGTTAGCATTTTCGAGATTGTAAAATATAAAGGTGAAAACAATGATCTTTTTGAAGATATGATTGAATTGAACCGTAAAGTTTTAAACTGGACCCTCTCGCTAGGGGTTCTTTTTTTGTTGCTTTATATGGCTACAGTTTCTGGTGATTGTGAAAAATCAATTAAGGAGTGCGCAGATGCGCATGCGCGTTTAACCATTTCCAATTGGCTTAAGCTACTCCATCTAAATGTTCAATAAGCAAGCGTAGCCCGCCAACGTTCCGACATAAATCCGTGTATCGTATTCAAAATCGACTTGCCCTTGTCGGGCGGTTGCATCAAACAAGGATTTGAGCGCTTGCACTATCGGCTCATGGTTGGGATGCCCGACTTGAGGCACATACGAAGAGGACAGCATGCGCCCACGCAAGCTGTCGAAATCCAGTTTTTGCGCGTAATGAAAATGTCCGATGTGTCGCAGTCCCGATCCGAACCAGTCCTGCATCTCGGCATCGCCGCAATAACGTTCGGCCACGGTGCTGTAATCGACGCCGTGCGTTCGCAGCAGTTTTTCGTAGCCGCGTAAGAATGCGCTGCCGTCGAACAGGCGAATGTTCCAGAACAGGGCAATCAAACCATCGGGGCGCACGATACGTGCAAATTCGCGGCGCGCTTGCTCGCGGTCAAACCAGTGAAACGCTTGCGCGGCGGCAACCAGATCGACGCTGGCGTCGGGCAATGTTGTCTGCTCTGCGGACGCGGCGACGCTTGAATAATTCGGATAGCCGGACAGCCATTGATCAGCGGCCTGACGCATCGCGTCGTTCGGTTCGACGGCAATGACCGGATGACCGGCATCGAGCAGCAGCCTGGTTGAAATGCCGGTGCCCGCGCCGATGTCGGCAACGCGGGCATGTGCGGGAATCGCGCAGGTTTCGTGCAGAAAGGTAATCAATTCCGCCGGATAGCTCGGGCGGTAACGAACGTAATCGGCAACGCGGTCGGAGAAACGTTGTGTGGGGTTGAGCGCCATGGGTGTTTTCTTTCGGTGGTGTTGGTTCTTGAACCCCATCCCCACCCCAACCCTCCCCTTGAAGGGGAGGGAGTTGTTCTTCTTCGCGCCTTCGCGTGAGACGGTTTTCTGACCTCTGATTCCTAATCCCTGACCCCTGATCCCTGACTATCACCTTCGCTCTTTTTCTCCTCTTTCTTCAGAGCGGCGATGACCGGCAATCCTTTCAACTGGTTCAACGCTTGTTGCAACTGAAAATCTTCCGGTGCGCCAAATTCAAAACGCACGGGCGGCATCACTTTGTTGTCGTCTTTGTTTTCATCGCCAGCGGGCGCCACCGGCTTGGCGGTTTCTTTTTCTTCCGCTTTGCCGTTTTTCGGCGTCACCATATGGTGATCGAGGTTGGCTTCGCGGATACGCATCACATCGCGGCCATCATCCACCGCGATGTCAGGCTCGATGCCTTTTGCCTGTATCGAGCGGCCCGACGGCGTGAAATAGCGCATGGTAGTCAACTTTAGCGCATGCGTGGCGTCGATTTGCATGATGGTCTGCACCGAACCTTTGCCGAACGATTGCGCACCCATCACCGTCGCACGTTTGTGATCCTGCAAAGCGCCCGCAACAATTTCGGAGGCCGACGCCGAACCGGCATCAATCAACACGACCATCGGCACGGTCTTGACACCCGCAGGCAAACCGGCGAGATAATCCTTGGCAAACATTCCTTTGCCGGCGACGGAACCGAGGTAGTCTCGCGGACGCGCTTTGTATTCCATTCGCGCCTCCGGCGTGCGTCCTTCGGTGTAAACGACCATCACGTCTTTCGGCAAAAACGCCGACGACACCGACACCGCTTGCGACAGCAAACCGCCCGGATCGCTGCGCACGTCAAGCACCAGCCCTTTCAGCGGCGCTTCCTTGTACAACGTTTTCAGCGCTTGCACGAGGTCTTCGCCGGTGCGTTCCTGAAAGTTGCGAATGCGGATGTAGCCGTAACCCGGCTCGACCATTTTGTAGCGAATACTTTTGACGTTGATTTCTTCGCGCACGAGTTTGAACACCAGCGGCATCGTCTCATCTTTGCGAGCGATGGTGAGCGTCACGCTGGTGCCGGGTTTGCCGCGCATCATATCGACGGCCTTCGACAGCGGCAGACCGCGTGTCACGGTATCGTCGATCTTGATGATGAGGTCGCCCGCTTTGATGCCAGCGCGAAACGCCGGTGTGTCTTCAATCGGCGAAACGACTTTGACGACATCGTTTTCGCTGTTGACTTCAATGCCAAGACCACCGAATTTCCCCTGCGTCGAAACTTTCAAATCTTCGAGTTCGCGGCCATCGAGAAAATCGGAGTGCGGATCAAGCCCGCGCACCATGCCGTTGATCGCTCCACGAATCAGCTTGTCGTCGGACACCGGATCAACGTAAGAACTTTTGATTTTGCCGAAGACAGCCGCCAGCAGTTGCAGGTCTTCGTATGGAATCCCCGTTTTGCTTTCCTGATTGGCGACCGCCGAAAAATGCACCGACAGCAAAATGCCCAGTGTGACGCCCAATCCGATCAGGCCGGTTTTTTTCAGAAAATCTCGCATGTGTGCTTTAAATAAAAGGAGATGGAACAGCAACTTTCTAGGATATAACGATTTCCCGTTTCACGCCAACTTAGTTTGCAAACGTTACCAATGATTGACCGGTCATTTCGGCAGGCACTGGCTGTCCCATCAACCGCAGCACAGTGGGCGCCAGGTCACACAGTGCGCCGTCTTCGGCAAGCCGTGCGGCGCGACCAACATAAACCAGCGGCACGAGGTTGAGCGTGTGCGCGGTGTGGGGCTGGCCGGTCGCGGGATCAAACATCATTTCAGCATTGCCGTGATCGGCGGTGATTAACGCTTCGCCGCTTGCCCGCTCAAGCGCACCGACGACCCGCGTCAGGCAGGCGTCCAGCGTTTCCAGCGCGGTCACGGCGGCATCGAAATGGCCGGTATGACCAACCATGTCGCCGTTGGCGTAATTGGCGACGATCAAATCGTACTTGCCGCTGTCAATCGCCTCAACCAGCCGGTCGGTCACTTCGACTGCGCTCATCGCCGGTTGCAAATCGTAAGTCGCCACTTTCGGCGATGGCACGAGAATCCGGTCTTCGCCGGGCGAAACGGTTTCGACGCCGCCATTGAAAAAATACGTCACATGCGCGTATTTCTCGGTTTCGGCGATACGCAACTGTTTCAAACCAAGCTGCGCGACATACGCGCCCAGCGGCTGGTCGATGGGCTGCGGCGGAAACATCACCGGCAACGACGCGAACGCCTCGCCATAGGAAGTCAGCGTCACAAACGCCGCCAGCTTCGGCGTGACTGTGCGCGGAAAACCGTTGAATGCCGGATCGGTGAGCGCCTGCGTCAGTTGCCGCGCCCGATCGGCGCGAAAGTTCATGAAAACGATGGTGTCGCCATCGCGCACGCGGCCATCCATGTCGTTAGCGCCAAACCGTACCCGCGTTGGCCTGACAAATTCATCGGTTTCACCACGCGCATAAGCCGCCGCCAGCCCCGCCTGCGCGTCGTCGCAGTCGAATTCGGCGATTCTCTCGGTCAGCAGCCGATATGCCAGTTCGGTGCGCTCCCAGCGCTTGTCGCGGTCCATCGCGTAATAGCGGCCGCACAGCGAAACAATCTGCGCCTGCGTCGATGTCGTTTGCGAAACGTCGTCGCACACCGCCTGCATCGCCGCCAGCGAAGCAGCGGCGCTTTGTGGCGGCGTGTCGCGGCCATCGAGAAACGCATGCACGGCAATGCGCGATACGCCACGCGCCGCCGCCAACCGGACGAACGCCTGAAGATGCGTTTCGTGACTGTGTACACCGCCCGGAGACAGCAGGCCGAAAAGGTGGAGCGCCGCGCCCTCGTTCCGGGCGGCGGCAATCGCCGTCCGAAAAGCCGTCGAGTCAGTCAACTCATTTGGCTCACTTCTGGCGCACGCTTCCAGCGCCCGATCAACACGGGTCAACTCCTGCCACACCACGCGACCGGCGCCGATATTCAAATGACCGACCTCGGAATTACCCATCTGCCCTTCCGGCAAACCGACCCGGAAAGCGCTCGTTTGCAGCGTCGTGTTCGGATAACGCGCCAGCAGACCGCGCCAGAACGGCATTCGGGCGCGTGTGACCGCGTTGTCGGGCGCGTC
>JAITMH010000148.1 GCA_031277445.1 Burkholderiales bacterium | reverse complement strand
TTCCGGCGCAGCTTTCGGCGCGGCGTTGGCGATTATTTTTCCCCATGTTTTTTTACAGGGACAACTCACCGCATTTCTTTTTGCATTGGGCGCCGTTTTTCTCAGCTACAGCCTGGTGGCAAGTCGCGGCAAGATTCCACCGTTGGCATTGGTGCTTTCGGGCATTATTGTCGGCGCGTTGTTTTCGGCGATGGTCGGCATCATGAAATACTTGGCGGTCGATACGCAGTTGCGTGAGATCACGTTCTGGATGATGGGTGGGCTGCATTACGCGACCTGGGACGACGCAAAGTTGAATCTGATCGCCATCGTTCCGGTCAGTTTGCTGCTGTGGTATTTCAGTTGGCAGCTGAACGTTTTGTCGCTTGGGGATGAAGAAGCCCGCAGTCTGGGACTTAACCCCGCGCTTTCCCGTTTTCTTGTTATCGTGGCGGCGACTTTTATTGCCGCTGTTTGCGTTTCTACTTGCGGGATTATTGCCTGGGTGGGCTTGATGATGCCTCACGCAGCCCGTCTTCTCTTTGGGCCGGATCACCGCTGGGTGATCCCGGGCGCGGCGATGTTGGGCGCGATTTATCTTTTGCTTTGTGACACGATTGCTCGCACGTTAACTCCGGCGGAAATACCGTTGGGGATCGTCACTTCCATCATCGGCGCGCCGTATCTTTTGTGGTTGTTGCGCTCGAAAGGACGGAGCCTCTATGGTTTGTGACACCCATCTACCGTTCAAGCGCGGTCAGACCGCCATGTCCATACGAAACCTCTCGTTTGCCTATGGCGCAAAGGAAGTTTTGCGGGACATTTCTCTGGAAATAACTTCCGGCAGTCTCTGCGGACTGCTTGGGCCTAACGGCAGCGGAAAGACGACGCTTTTTAAATGTTGTCTCGGCTTTCTCAAACCCGGCAGCGGCGAGATTCGACTGGGGAATACGCTTCTTTCAAACTATGCGCCCAAGCATCTGGCGTCTCATGTGGCCTATGTTCCTCAGGAGCACCAGCCCGCGTTTCCCTATCTGGTGCGCGAGATGGTGGAAATGGGGCGCACGCCGCACAGGGGAGCGATGCCGGTGTTGTCCCGGCGCGATCACAGGGCGGTGGATCATGCGCTGGAACGGGTGGGATTGCGTCAACTTGCGGGAGAACGCTACAACCATCTTTCCGGTGGGCAGAGGCAACTGGTGCTGGTGGCGCGTGCGCTGGCACAGGAAGCTTCGCTGATGTTCATGGATGAACCAACGTCTTCGCTGGATTTTTCGAACCAGCTTATCGTGTGGGAAACCGCACGTGCGATGGCTGCGGAAGGGTTGGGCGTGGTCATCTGCTGCCACGACCCCAATCATATTTTGTGGTTTTGCGACCATGTGGCCGCCTTGAAAGAGGGGCGTTTGCTGGCCGTGGGGCAGGTGGGATCAATCATGACGCGGGGACTTTTGGAAGAATTGTATAATCGCCACATTTATACGGAGCAGGTTGGGTCGCGTACTTTTATTCATCCGTGACGGGCAGGTGTCAGAGGTCAGGGATCGGGGATCAGAAAAGCGTTATCACGCGAAGGCGCGAAGAAGAATAAACCCTCTCCCCTCGCGGGAGAGGGTGGCCGAAGGCCGGGAGAGGGGGCTGGATTGCTTCGCTTCGCTCGCAATGACGCCTTTCTTCTTCGCGTGAGATATGAGGGCGGGTTTGAAACCCGCCCCTACACATGGTGTCTTCTTGTGAGAATTTCTTTGCGTTCTTTGCGGTTAATTTTTTTTGGATTCTGCGACTCCGCGCAGAATGACAACTCCACCCCGCGCCTCCGCGTGAGATAAAACGATTCCCGGATGGCGCTTCGCTTATCCGGGCTACGATTTGATCCCTGATACTAACGCCAATAACGGGGATGTGTTTGCCGATAGGCTTCGGCGGTGAATGCCTTGTCGCCGACCACAAAACGGACAGCGCCTGAATGGTCGGTGCGCCATTGGGTCGCGTTGACGGTCTCGTAGCGGGCGACGGTTTCCGGTCGCGGAAAATCGAAGCGGTTGCGGTAGCCGACGGAATAGACGACGTGCGACGGCGCAGCAGCGGCAACAAAAGGCGCTGTTGAAGAATGCCGACTGCCGTGGTGGGGCACGACGAGAATATCGCTGTTGAGGTCGTCGGCGTGGCGTTCGATCAACCTCTTTTCGGCGCGTTTCCCGATGTCGCCGGTGAGCAGCAAGCTTCCGTGAGGCGATTCGATTTTCAATACGCAAGATTTGTTGTTGATATCGCGCAAGGAGGCAGCGTCCAGCGGCGGCGACAAGAAGCGGAAATGAACATCGTCCCACGTCCATCCGAGACCGTCGATGCAGGCGGTGAGGGCGGGAGTGCGAATCTCATCGTCGTCTTCCGGTTCGGCAAACGATGAGGCGTAATGGTGCCGGACAGACAATGCCGCAAGAACGGCGCGTGTGCCACCGTTGTGATCGTTGTCGTTGTGACTGATGACCAGGGTATCAATTGCGTTGATCGCATTGAATTGTAAAAAAGGAGCAACAATGCGATTGCCGGCGCTGGCGTCGTCGTGATAACCGGGGCCGGTATCGTAGAGCAATGTGTGCTTGTTCGTGCGCACAAAAACGGACAGTCCCTGACCGACATCAAGCACCGTCGCCTGAAAACTTCCGACAGGCGGCGGTAAAGGCGCGATCAGGAACATCGGCAGACACCACAGAGCACCAAGCGCCCGAATAGGCACACCGCGCGGCATCAGCATCCAGAGGATACCGAACACGGCGGCAAAAATGCTCCAGGTGGGTGCGCCGTGCTGTTGCCACATGGCAATCGGCAGTTGCGCCATCCAGGTCATTCCGATCATCAGAATTTCAAGCAGGAAATGGGCGGGAATCCACAACCAGGAAAATCCGGGGATGGCGCCGAGCAGCGCGGTCGGAACGACCAACAATGTGATCCACGGAATCGCCCAGAAATTGGCGGGCAATGAAACCAGCGAGAATGCTTGAAAGATAGCAAGCAGCAGCGGCGTCAGTCCCAGCGTGACGACGTATTGTGTGCGAAAACCAAGAGCGAGGTTGCGTTGCCATCGCTTGCGCCATTGCGTGTTTGCGGTGTTTTCGGCAAGACGGCCGGATGCCGCATACAACAGCCAACCGACCGCGCCGAACGACAACCAGAATCCGGCGGTGAGCGGCGCCCAGGGATCCCACAATACGACGGCGAACAAAGACCACAACCAGGTGTGCAACGGTTGGCTGGTGCGTTGCGTCCACAAAGCAAAGGCGACGACGGCCAGCATGATGAGTGTGCGCTGCGCGGGAATGCCGGCGCCGGCAAGCGCAACGTAAAACGCCGAAGCAAAAAAACCGGCAAGCACAGCGAGCTTGATCGCCGGACAGCGCGAAGTCAATCGCGGCATGCGACGAAACAACTGAAAGAGCAAACCGCCCAGGAGCGTCGAGAAAACGGTGACGTGCAATCCTGAGATACTGACAAGGTGGATGATGCCGGTTTTGCGGAAAACTTGCCATTGCGAATCGGGAACGGCGCGTTGTTCGCCGATGACGAGCGCGGTGATAACACCGGCGTAGGGCTTGTCGTGCAATGTTTTTCGGATGTCGGCGCGAATGTTTTCGCGCAGATGTTGAATGTAGTCGAACGGTCGGCCTGCGAATGCGGAGAGTTGTATGTTGACAGGTTCGGCGCTGGCGTTTTTGCTGGTGTTGCTGCCAACATCGGGACGCACATAGCCGGTGGCGCGGATGTTGTTTTGCAGAAGCCATGCTTCAACGTCGAAGCCGCCGGGGTTGATGCTGGCGTGTGGGCGTTTCAATCGCACTTTCAGTTGCCAGCGTTCACCGGCGCGCAGTTCGGGACGCACTTCTTCTTTGCCGCTGAGACTGCGGGCGTACCAGGTCAACGCGATGCGTGAGGGAACCAGCGCGTCCGGCGTCAGCACGTCTTCGACAGCGAATGAAAAACGTGTGCCGCGTGCGTTGGCGTCGGGAAGGTCGTCGATGACGCCACGGATGATAATGTCGCGTCCTTCCCATTCGGTCGGCAACGCATCGGCAAGCCGGTGTTGCGCACGCACAGCGGCATAGTCGTAACCGCAGACAGCCGCAGAGAACACGATCACACTGAAAACAATCAAAATTGTCGGCTGGAGTTTATCGACGGAACTGCGAAGGCGAAGCAGGACGATGGCGCCGATACCGATGGAGAATAAAGCCAGCCCCAATCCTGTCCATGGCGCGTCCGGTAGCGTGGCGCGGGTTTGCAGCAACGTGACACCGGCGGCGAAGGCAGCGAGTACAACGATTAGCGGCGCAGAAAGAAAGGAAGCGAACGGCACGGAAAAAGAAGCAAAAATGAATGCTGAGATAATACAGCAAAATAATATGATTCAAGGCATGTTGTTTTGAAGGATGCCGTACAATAAGCGCAGGCCGGACGCTCCGGCGCATCACGGATGAAGGGTGTTTATGGAAGGTATGATGACGATCATGTCGGGATTGGCGTTGCTGCTGATACTTATCGGCTTTGTTGCTTATCTGGCCGTGCGAGCGGCGGGACTGGCGCGACACCAGCAAAAACTTCTGGACGAACTGGGAGAATCGCGTAAACAACTGGCCGCATTGCTTGCTCAAAGCGGACAAAGCGAACGCGATCTGCGGCAGGACATGGCGACACAACGCAGCGAGTTATCGGCGCTGTTGTTGCAACAAACGCAGGCGGCGCAACAGCAATCGACGGCGCAGTTCGGAATGCAGCAGGAGCAGTGGTCGCGTTTCGGGACGCAGGTGCAACAGTTGACGCAGGTTTCGGAACAGAAACTGGAAGCGATTCGCAGGGCGCTGGAGCAGCGGCTTGATGCAATGCGTCTCGACAACGAGAAAAAACTCGATCAGATGCGGGCAACCGTCGATGAAAAATTGCAGGCGACGCTGGAAACGCGGTTGGGAGAATCGTTCAAGCAAGTCGCTGACCGGCTGGAGCAGGTGTATAAGGGCTTGGGCGAAATGCAGACGCTGGCGGTCGGCGTCGGCGATTTGAAGCGCGTGTTGAGTAACGTCAAGACGCGAGGCGGTTGGGGCGAGGTTCAGTTGGCGGCGCTGCTGTCTGAAATGTTGACGCCGCAACAATACAGCGAGAACGTTGAGACGGTTCCGGGAAGCGGAGCGCGTGTCGAATTTGCGATTCGGTTGCCGGGGCGTGATCCGCATCAACCATGCTGGATGCCGATTGACGCCAAATTTCCGCTCGACCATTGGCAGCGTTTGCAGGTGGCGCTTGAGAATGCCGATATGTTGGCAGCCGAGGAAGCAAGGCGGGCGCTGGAGGTTTTCCTCAAGACGGAAGCGAAAAAGATTCATGAAAAATACGTGAAGCCGCCGTACACCACCGATTTCGCCGTGTTGTTTGTGCCGTCCGAAGGCTTGTACGCCGAGTTGATGGCGCGACCGGGATTAAGCGACGTTTTGCAACGCGAATCGCGGATCATGGTGGCAGGGCCGACCAATCTGATGGCGATGTTGAACAGTTTGCAGATGGGGTTTCGGACGCTTGCGATTGAACAGCGCTCCAGCGAAGTGTGGAAAGTATTGGCGGCGGTTAAAACCGAATTTCAAAAATTCGGGCAGGTGCTGGTGAAAACGCGAGAGAAACTCGATCAGGCGACGAAAACCATTGACGCTGCCGATGTGCGGACGCGGGCGATCACGCGGCATTTGCGCGGCGTCGAACAAATGCCGGAAACCGAAGCGGCGCGTTTGTTTGAAGCAGAGGGGATGAACCACGAAAAACACGAAGCTCACGAAAAAAATCTTTTTGAAAACGATGGCTCGATTGATGAAGCATAACTTTCGCGGTTAAGTGATGAATAATTTTTTTTCACGTTGGCGTCGTGCGCGGAAGTTGCAACGGTACGCAATTCCGGAAACGTTGTGGCGGGAAGCATTGGCGGCGTTGCCGTTTCTGTCTGACTGGCCCAAGGGCGAATTGGAAGCGTTGCGAACGACGAGCGTACTTTTTTTGTGCGACAAACATATTATCGGAGCGCGTGGTTTTGCAGTGACGCCGTTTCAGCGGGTTGTCGTAGCGGTTCAAGCGTGTATTCCCGTGCTGAAACTCGGACTTGAATGGTACGACGATTTCAAAACGGTGGTGCTGTGTTCCGATGAGTTTATTACCAACGCCGAATGGGAGGACGAGGACGGCGTTGTTCATCGTGACGACGCGCCGCTCATGGGAGAAACCATGCCGGGCGGCCCGGTCGTGTTGTCCTGGCCGGACGCGCTGGATGCCAATCGTGAGCGTGATGGCGGTTGCGATGAGATGGAGAATGAAGCGATTTTGGAAGTGCAGGATGGTAGTCTGTTGGAGGGTGATATGCCGCCCGTCAATGTGGTGATCCACGAATTTGTTCACAAACTCGACATGAGAAACGGCGAAGCCAATGGGTGTCCGCCGTTACCGCCGGAATTGTCGGCAACGCGCTGGCAGCAGGTGATGGGACACGCTTACGAGGATTTTTGTCGTCGTGTCGATGCGGAAGAAGATTTTGGAATTGATCCCTACGCATCGGAACATCTGGCAGAATTTTTCGCGGTATTGTCGGAAACTTTTTTTGTGGTTCCGGAACGTTTGCGAGAAGCGTACCCCGACGTTTATGAATGTTTTCGGTTGTTTTATCGGTGGGATCCGGTGTGGAGCAGGGATTAGAGGTCAGGAATCAGGGGTCAGGTATCAGAAAAGCATTATCTCACGCGAAGGCGCGAAGCCGCGAAGAAAAACAATTAACCGCAAAGAACGCATAGAGCGCAAAGAAAAGTCGGCGTCATTGTGAGCGTAGCGAAGCAATCCAGAAAGTGGCGCATCGAAAAAGCACTGGATTGCTTCGCTTCGCTCGCAATGACGCCTTTTTGGTTTCACGCGGAGGCACGGAGAGCGCGGAGAAGAACAAAACCTCTTTCGCAAGCGGGGGAAGGAACGAATGAACCGCAAGCGGGAGAGGGGAGAAAAGCAGAAGGAGAGGGCGTTTGCTTGAGTTGTAGAAGTTCAGACTTGATCTGACAGCAGGCCTTGCCAAGAGGTGGGGTTACCCGTTTTGATAGAGGTGCAAATCTTTATCGAAACAGCGCGAAAGCGCAAAGGAGTAACCCCATGAGTAGTTTTAACCAAAATGTCATTCGCCACAAGATAGGCCTACTAAA
>JAITMH010000063.1 GCA_031277445.1 Burkholderiales bacterium | reverse complement strand
ACTGCCATCAAAAAACAATCGGCGCATCAACAAGCGGTTTAACCCCCACCGCGTCATGAAACCGGCCTGCCATCGTCTGCCAGCGCCGCGTTAATGCCGCTGACCGCTCTGCCGATTGTTTCTCATCAAGCGATGGCGCCCAGTGCGTCAGCATGTCGTCGATAGCGACAAAATCATTGCACGCCAGCACGACATCGCAACCCGCCGCCAGCGCCGCGTCGGCGCGTGCTGCCCAGTCGCTGTTACTGTCGCCGCCTTCCAGCGCCGCGCCAGCCATTCCAAGATCGTCGGAAAAAATCAGACCATCAAATCCCAACTGCCCACGCAGCACTTCACGCACCCAAAACGCCGAATACCCCGATGGCAACGGATCGAGCGCCGGGTATTTGACGTGCGCCATCATCACAGCCTCCAGCCCGTCGGCAATCAGCGCCCGATACGGCGCAAGATCAGGCGCGATAGCGTCCATCGTCCGCGTATCGACCGGCATGTCGTGATGCGAATCTGCTTCGACCCAGCCGTGGCCGGGAAACTGTTTGCCGACCGCCGCACACCCCGCCGCTTTCAGCCCGCGCCGCAAAGCACCGGCCAGCCGCGCCACCGCTTCCGGCGAAGCGGCAAAAGCACGGTCGCCGATCACGGCGCTCTTGCCGTAATCGAGATCGAGCACCGGCGTAAAACTGAAGTCGATACGCAAATAACGCAGTTCACCGCCGATCAGCGTCCCCCAACGGTACGCTTCCTGTTCGGCCACCTCCGGCGCTTCGGCGAAATGCTCGCCCAAACAACGCATCGGCGGGATGTCGATAAACCCCTTTCCGCGCAACCGCTGCACCCGCCCGCCTTCCTGGTCGATACCGATCACCAGCGGCGGCGAGCGCAATGCCCGTATTTCGTTGCACAACGCAACCAACTGTCCCGGCGTTTCGACATTGCGCGAAAACAGAATCACACCGCCTACCAGCGGATCGCGTAAGCGCCGACGGTCGCCATCGGTCAGCGTGATGCTTTCGATCCCGCACATCAGCGGACCTCGCGGCAAGGTTTCCGGTGTCACTGTCGGTGCGTTTTCCAGCATTACAGCCCCAAACGTTGCAAAGTGCGGGCGTCGTCTTTCCAGCCGGGCTTCACCTGCACGAGCACTACCAGATACACTTTGCCGCCAAACAGCCGCTCCATCTCCTGTCGGGCTTCGGTGGCGATGCGCTTCATCGTTTGTCCCTGATGCCCCAGCAGAATGGCGCGTTGGCTGTCGCGCTCGACATAAACACGCGCCTGGATTCGGCGCAATGCGCGTTCAGAATCCCCGTCCAATTCGAAAGTTTCCACCACGACATGCGTCGAGTAGGGAATTTCATCGCCCAGCAGCCGGAAAATTTTTTCGCGGATAAACTCCGCCGCCAGAAAACGCTCATCCCGATCCGTCAGATCGTCCTGCGGGTACAGCCAAGGCATGAGCGGAAGGTGTTTCGCCATTTCGATTTTGAGCGCTTCGAGTTGTGTGCCCTTCTCAGCCGACAACGGAATCAGCGCCGCGAATGGGTGGCGTTTCGACAAGGCGTCGAGGCGCGGCAACAACGAGGTTTTGTCGGCCAGCAAATCGACCTTGTTCAGAACCGCAATCACCGGTTTGTTCGGAGGCAACAGAGAAAGCAATGCCTCGTCAGCGTCGGTATGCCGCGCCGCGTCGAACAGCGCCACCACCACATCGACTTCGGTCAGCGCGTCGCGCACCGCCTGATTCATTCGTTTGTTCAGCGCCGACTTGTGTTTCGTCTGAAAACCGGGGGTATCCACAAAAAGGAATTGATGATCGCCTTCGGTCAAAACGCCGGTGATGCGTTGCCGCGTTGTCTGCGGTTTCGACGAAGTGATGCTGATTTTTGCGCCCAGAAGCCGGTTGAGCAGCGTCGATTTTCCGACGCTGGGACGTCCGACCAGCGCAATAAAACCACAGCGCGTCGTTTCTTTTTCCGGAGACACCGCCGTATCGCTCATGTCCCTCATTCACATTCTCGCTGTCGGCGTCTTGCGCAATCCGGAAGTTTTAGGCAGCGCCTGCAACTGCTGCCAAGCTGCGTCCGCCGCCAGTTGTTCTGCTGTTCGCCGGCTGTTTCCCTCGCCGCATGCGGCCACTTCAAGCAACGGAATACGGCATTCGACAGCGAATTGCTGCAAATGCGCCTCGCCCCGGATTTCCGTCACCGCGTATTCGGGAAGCGGAAAACGCCGCGCCTGCAACCATTCCTGCAAGCGCGTCTTGGCATCCTTGCCCAGTTGCTCCGGGTCGGCGTCCTGCAAGGTTTCGCCGTAAACGGTGACAATCACCCGCTTCGCAGCCTCGAACCCCCCATCCAGAAACACCGCGCCGAACAACGCTTCCAGCGCGTCCGCCAGAATCGACACCCGCTGTGGGCCACCGCTTTTCAGCTCACCTTCACCCAGTAAAAGGTAACGGCTCAGTTCCAGTTGGCGCGCCAGCCGCGCCAGGGTTTCGCGGTTGACCAGACCGGCGCGTGACCGCGACAGCGCACCTTCGTCCAGCGATGGAAAACGCTCGAACAGCGCCTGAGCGATCACACAGTTCAGCACTGCATCGCCGACAAACTCCAGCCGTTCGTTGTGCGACGCCCCATGACTGCGGTGCGTGACCGCCTGTCGCAACAGCGACGCCGCCGCAAAACGGTAATCCAGCGCAGTTTCAAGCGGCGTCAGCAGCGGTAACGGCATGGATTACTTCGGCGCCTGCGCTTCGAATTCCAGCAACAGCGAAGCATTGCCGGCAATCGGAATTTGTTTTTTCCAGGACAAGGTGACAACGCTGCCGCTTAACGCAATGTCTTTGGCAGTTACTCCATCCCGAATGCTGTTTACGTCGAGGCAGGCTGTAAATCTCTGCTGAACGGTGGCAAAGTTCATGTTGCTGCCGACACTCGCTCTGGCGTCTTCAAGGCATTTCTGCACCGTGTTGGCTTCCATGTACTCCGGCGCCACTTTGATCGCGATCCAGAAAACGAACAACGCG
>JAITMH010000083.1 GCA_031277445.1 Burkholderiales bacterium | reverse complement strand
GCGTCGCGCATGTGAACGATGAGCGGTTTTCCGGCGGCGCACGCAGCCGCGATGTGTATGCGAAAGCGCGCCCGTTGCCACTCCGCTTCGCTCGACACATGATAATAGTCAAGGCCGGTTTCGCCAATCGCCACCACCTTCGGAAAAGCCGCGTAGCGCACCAATTCGTCTATGTCAGTTCTGGCGCTTTCATCGACGCCCGGATGCAATCCGACGGAACAGTACAAATTCGGGTGCGGCTCGATCAACGCATGCAGCGCCGGAAAAGTCGCCAGTTCCACTCCGGCAGACAGCGCATGGGTGACGTTAGCCGCACGCATCGCCGCCTGAACCTCGTCCAGGCGTGAGGCAAATTCAGGGAAATCAAGGTGACAATGTGAGTCGATAAACATCAGGGATCAGAGGTCAATCTCGTAGGGTGGATAAGACCGAAGGCCGCAATCCACCACAACAAATCAGCGGCGCTTCGCGCCGAAGCTAAGGCTCCCGGTTCTGCGACTTCGCGCAGAATGACGCGCTTCGCTTGTCCAGGCTACGCTTTCAAAGTGTATGGGTTGGCCGGTCGGACGCCAGATGGCGCCCCAAAATTTTTTCAATGGTTTTCTGCGCTTTGTGGCCTGCGTCATTGTCGGCAAACTGCACACCTATCCCTTTGATGCGACCGGCCTGCAATGTCTCCGGCGTCACCCAAATGATTTTTCCCTGAACCGGCAGTTTTTCGGGGACATCTTTTATCATCAGCAACAAAAACACTTCTTCGCCGAGGCTGTGCTTGTTGTTGGTGGGGACAAACAGCGCGCCACCTTTGACGAAAGACATGTAGGCCGCGTACAACGACGAGCGCGAAAGAATGTTGACCGGCAGTACGACACCCCTTGGGGCGACTTGTTCCGACATGGTATGAGTTCCCTAAAAAATCTGTTTACTGTTTTTGCCGATGAGCAAATAACGTGCGGTATTCAATCAACAACGCTTCAACCACCAGCCTCGGCTGCAACGGATGGTTCAGCCAGCGGCGCTGCCGTAGTAAAGAATGATGATAATGGAAAAGCGCCGACGGGGCTACCGCCGCCGCCAGCGGTCGCAGCATTTCCTGGCACTCTGCATGGTAACGCGCCGCGCCACCGCCATGAATCCGCGCCAGATCAACCGTCCAGCCGATCATTACTTCAATGAACCGCGCCAGCCGCTGCTTGTTGTCATCGCGGCTACCGCCCGCCCAAGCTTGCGCCAGCGCATACGGCGACAACCGATGTGGCTGCGCCAGCGCTTTCTGCCAAGCTTGCCGCAACGCCTGTTGTTCGGGGTCGAAGCGCTCACGCGCTGCCAGCGGCGCACCGCCGGTCTGCGCCAAAAGCTGTTCCGCCCCGTCAACCCCCTCGTCACGCAAAAACGCCAGCGCTTCCTCTGTCGATGGGTAAGGCGCCGTCCAGCGCTGGCAACGGCTCAAAACCGTTGCCGGAAGACGTTGCCATTGTTGCGCCACCAGCATCAGGGCGCTTCCGCTCGGCGGCTCTTCGAGCGTTTTCAACAGCGCATTGGCCGCCGCCGCGTTCATCCGTTCCGCCGGGACGATCACCGCCACCTTGGCGCGCTGGCGATGGCTGGTCACTTGCATGAAGTCGATCAACCGGCGAATCGCATCCACCGGAATCGCATCCAACACCTTGACCTCGCCCGACGGGTCGCGTTCAAGCGGTTCGATCAGCATCAGGTCGGGGTGTTGTCCCATCGCCACATAGTGGCAGCTTTCACAAACGCCGCACGCTTCGCCCTGCGCTCTTTCCGTTTCCTCTTTTTCGCACAGCAACGCCCGCGCCGCGTTCAGCGCCAGCACCCGCTTGCCGATCCCCGCCGCGCCCTGAATCAACAACGCTTGCGGCCAGGACGCTCGCTGCCGCAAACGCGCCTGCAACGCTGCACGCTGCCAAGGGTAAGCGTCCTGCCATTCAAAAAACGGCGCTGACGCCTCTTCTTCGTTATCAACGGCTTTTCGGGATCGTACCATCGTGCTTCAGCTAACAAAGCCCTCCCCTTCAAGGGGAGGGTTGGGGTGGGGATGGGGTTGTTGTGATTCAAACAAGGCATCGAGAACACCGCGCAATTCATCACGGATTGCGTCGATGCTGTTTCTGCCGTCGATCACCCGATAACGCTGCGGCGCTTGTCGGGCAAGTTCGAGATAAGCGTCGCGCACCCGCTGCATGAAACCGTCCGGTTCGCATTCAAAACGATCCAGCGCCCTGCCGCCCGCTTGCAAACGCTCTTGAGAAACCTCCAGCGGCACATCGAAAAGCAAGGTCAAATCGGGCATGCAATCGCTGTGCAACCAGTGCGCGAGATGGGTGATCGTGTCTGTGGACACGCCATGTCCCCCGCCCTGATACGCATACGTCGCATCAGTGAAACGGTCGCACAGCACCCAGTCGCCACGCGCCAGCGCCGGTCGAATCACTTGCGCCAGATGTTCGCTACGCGCCGCAAACATCAACAGCATTTGCGTCTCGCGGGTCATCGTCTCATGCAGCAATTGATTACGCCATTGTTCGCCCAGCGTCGTACCGCCCGGTTCGCGGGTGACAACAACATTGACGCCGCGCTGCCGCAACGCTTCGGTCAGCCAATCCATGTGCGTACTCTTGCCGGCACCGTCGATGCCTTCGAGCGTGATAAAGCGAGGGAGAACAGACATCATCAAGAGCGACGTTTCAAAATATAGCGAGCCACCGCCCGATTGTGGCGGTCGAGCGTTTCCGAAAATTCACTGCTGCCGCTGCCGTCGTTGCGCGAAACAAAATAAAAATATTTCGTACTCGGCGGATGCAGCACCGCATCAAGCGACGCCTGCGACACCATCGCAATCGGCGTCGGCGGCAAACCGGCGCGGGTGTAGGTATTGTACGGCGTATCCGCGCCCAGATCGCGGCGGCGTATTTTCCCGTCGAAACGCGCTCCCATCCCGTAGATGACCGTCGGATCGGCTTGCAGGCGCATGCCGATTCGGAGCCGGTTGATGAAAACCGACGCCACCAGTGGCCGGTCAGAATCCTTCCCCGTTTCCTTCTCAACAATCGACGCCAGAATCAACGCTTCGTAAGGCGACGCCAGCGGCAATCCTTCCTGACGTTTCGCCCAACTGTTGTTCAGCCGCGTCTGCAATGCCTGATACGCTGTTTTCAGCACGGCGATGTCATCGCTGTCTGCGGCAAAGTGGTAGGTGTCCGGGAAAAACAAGCCCTCCGGCAACGCCTCAGATGCGCCGATGGCCTGAAGGATTTGCGCGTCCGGCGCGTCAAGCACCGTATTGACAATATCCGGCTGGTCACGCAGTACGCGTTTTAAATCGGCAAACGTCGAGCCTTCCGCAATCATGACCACCACCGGCACCGTCGCGCCATCCACCAGCTTCTGCAAAAGCGTGGTCACCGTCATCTCACCCTCGAAACGGTACCGCCCTGCCTTGATCGCCGCCGCTTGTCCCTGCGTCCGTGCGGGCATGGTCAGTTGCCAGGGGTGCCGCAGCACACCGTCGCGTGTCAGCGTTGCCGCCACCTGATTGAGCGTCGCACCTTTCGGGACGGTCAGCAGATACGGCTGCGATGGCAACGGCAACGGTTGCCGCCACGCCCAAGCCAGAAGCGCCAGCCCCAACAGGATCAGCGCCACGACTGCCCACAGGCTCCGAATAACGTATGCTTTCTTATTCATTGCGGCATTTTAAGGTGTTTCATCATTTTTCAGAAATGTCAGGGAGCGCGGGCGTCCCGCCCGCATTTCGTGTACTTGATTTTTTGCGGGCGG
>JAITMH010000172.1 GCA_031277445.1 Burkholderiales bacterium | reverse complement strand
CGCATTCTTGAAGAAAACCGCGACAAGGTTGAAGCGATGACGGCGGCGCTGATGGAATTTGAAACGCTTGACGCCGATCAAATCGACGACGTTATGGCAGGTCGTTCGCCAAGACCGCCAAAAGTGAGCAGCCGCGATGCGTCCAGTTCATCATCCGGTGGTGATGGCGCGGTTGCTGAGGAGAACCCCGATGCAACGCCGTCTGCCAATCCGGCGTGACCGTGGCGCGTGATGGGCGCCCTTTACTTTTTAACCAGGAAAGGCACGGAAGCGTTTTTCGAGCCTTTCGTGTTTTTCGTGGTTCCTGCTTTTTATGTTATCGCCACTGTCGCTGACACTGGGTACCCATCGCTGGGTGCTTGACCGCCCTTACGTGATGGGCGTCGTCAATGTGACGCCGGATTCGTTTTCCGGCGGCGGCAAGCTGGCGAATTTCGAGCAATCGCTGAAAGAAGCGTTGATGATGATCGACGATGGCGCTGATATGATTGATGTCGGCGGCGAATCGTCGAGACCGGGCGCGTTGCCGGTTTCCTGCGACGAAGAATTGAGGAGGGTGTTGCCGCTGGTTGAGGCGCTGGCGACTCGCGGTGTGGCGGTATCGGTCGATACGGTCAAACCGGCGGTGATGAAAGCGGTGATCGACGCCGGTGCGGTGATGATTAACGACATTCAGGCGTTGCAGGCGCCGGAAGCGTTGGCCATCGTAGCGCGTAGTCAGGTAGCGGTGTGTTTGATGCACATGAAGGGAGCGCCGCGCACGATGCAGGAAGCGCCGGTTTACGATGACGTGACGACGGAAGTGAAAGCGTTTTTGTCGGCGCGGGCGGATGCGCTGGAAGCGGCGGGTGTGGCGCGTGAGCGGATCGTGCTCGACCCGGGATTTGGATTCGGCAAGACGGTGGCGCATAATCTCGCTTTGACGCGAGGCTTGCCGGAACTGGCGACGCTGGGTTATCCGTTGTTGGCGGGCTGGTCGCGCAAATCAACGTTGGGGCATCTGACCGGTCGCGCTGTCGATGACCGTCTGGCGGCGAGCATCGCGGCAAGTCTGGCGGCGGTGGCGCAAGGCGCGAGCATCGTTCGGGTACATGATGTTCGTGAAACGGTTGATGCGTTGCGTGTGTGGTGTGCGATGAGCAGGGATCAGGGATCAGTAGTGTAGGCTGGGATGGAACGAAGTGGAATCCCAGCGCCGAAGATCAGGAACAGGGACAAGCGATGGCGAAACGACGGTATTTTGGAACGGATGGAATTCGCGGGCGCGTCGGTGCGACACCGATCACGCCGGAATTTGCGTTGAAACTCGGCTGGGCTGCCGGGCGTGTGCTGGCGCGTGCGGTTGATCCTCGCGGAGCGGATCACGCGGGTGTGTTGATCGGTAAAGATACGCGCTCGTCCGGCTACTTGTTGGAGGCGGCGCTGGAAGCGGGCTTGTCGGCGGCGGGGGTTGATGTGTATTTGACGGGGCCGTTGCCGACACCGGCGGTGGCTTATTTGACGCGGGCGTTGCGACGTTCGGCGGGCATCGTTATCAGCGCGTCGCACAATCCGTATTCCGATAACGGGATCAAATTTTTTTCTGCCGCCGGAACCAAGTTGCCCGATGCGGTTGAAGCGGCGATTGAGGACGAACTTGAACAGCCCTTGCATTGCGTCGATGCCGACGCGCTCGGCAAGGCCTGGCGCGTCAACGATGCGGCGGGGCGCTACATCGAATTTTGCAAAGGCACGTTTCCCAACGAACTGGATTTGAAAGGCTGGCGCATTGTTGTCGATTGTGCGCATGGTGCGGCTTATCATGTGGCGCCGCCGGTGTTGCACGAGCTTGGAGCGGAAGTGATCGCCGTCGCTGCCGAGCCGAACGGGTTGAACATCAACGATGGCGTTGGCGCGGTACACACTGCTTTTCTGTCCGAACAGGTGCGAGCGCATCAGGCGGATTTGGGATTGGCGCTTGACGGTGACGCTGACCGTCTGATGATGGCCGACGCCAAGGGGCGTATCTACGACGGAGATGTCCTGCTTTACATCATCGCCCGCGATTACCAGCGGCGCGGCGTTGCGATACCGGGCGTGGTCGGAACGTTGATGAGCAACCTCGGTTTTGAGCAGGCGTTGTTGCGTCGCGGTTTGACATTGGAGCGGGCGGCTGTCGGCGACCGTTATGTGATGGAGCAATTGTTGCAGAAAGGCTGGTTGCTTGGCGGTGAAAATTCGGGGCACCTGATTTGCCTGGACAAACACAGCACGGGTGACGGTATTTTGGCGGCGCTGGCGGTGTTGCGCGCACTGATCGAACAACAGGTGTCGCTGGAAGACGCGGCGCGGGAAGTGACGCTGTATCCGCAAACGCTGATCAACGTGCCGTTGAAAGCAGGCTGGCGCTGGCAGGACAGCGCACGGTTGAGCGCTGAAAAAACAGCGATGACGGAAACGCTGGGTCAACGCGGTCGTTTGCTGTTGCGGGCTTCCGGCACCGAACCGCTTTTGAGAGTGATGGTCGAAGCGGAAGACGAAACGCTGGCGCGCACATCGGCAACGCATCTTGCCGAAGCGATCAAGGAAGCGATGCAGGAAGAAACCGCTTCCTGAAACGATGAGAAAACATCACGACGATGAAAAACGCGACATCGCTTAAAGAGGTGTTGGCCGCAGCGCCGGAAGGAAAACAGCTTCCGGCCTGGGTTGAGCGTGTGCGCGACGCTTACGGCGAAGCGAACGATGCGTTGCTGGCGCAAGCATTCGACGAGATGCGGCAGAGCGTCGGTCAATGCGAAGGCGAGAACGTTACCGAAGCAGGTGAGTCATGGACGACGCACGCGCTGGAAATGGCGGGGATTCTTGCCGACCTTCATCTCGATCCGGCGACGTTGTTGGCGGCGTTGTTGTTGCCGCTGGCGCACCAACCGGCCTGGAACGATGAGAAAACGCAGGAAGACATCGCCCGACGCTACGGCGACGATGTGCTGACGCTGATTCGCGGCACGCTGCGCATGCAAGAGATTCACATGGCGCCGCAAGGCATTGATGCAGCCGAGCGCAACCGTCAGGCGGAAAATCTGCGCAAAATGTTGTTGTCGATGGTCGAAGACATTCGGATCGTGCTGATCAAGTTGGCCGAACGTTTGCAGACCATCCGGCGTCTGGCTTCGCACGGCGATGAAACGCTGCGGCAAAAAACAGCGCGGGAAGTCGCGGATTTGTTTGCGCCGCTTGCCAACCGTCTCGGTGTTTGGCAAGTCAAGTGGGAACTTGAAGATTTGTCGCTGCGCATTCTGGAACCTGATGAATACCGGCGGATCGCCATGCTGCTCGACGAACGTCAGGTGGACCGTCAGCGCTACATCGAGAACGTGATCGCCGCGCTGAAGGAAGAATTGGCTTCGGCGCACATCAAGGCCGACATTACCGGACGCCCCAAACACATTTACAGCATCTGGAACAAAATGCGGCGCAAGCAAGCGGAGATTGATGCGCTGTACGACATCCGCGCCGTGCGAATTCTTGTCGATGATGTGAAAGATTGCTATACGGTATTGGGCATGGTTCACCATTTGTGGACACCGCTGCCGCGAGAGTTTGATGATTACATCGCCAAACCCAAGGCCAACAATTACCGCTCGCTGCATACTGCCGTGATCGGCCCGGAAAATAAATCCGTCGAAGTGCAGATACGCACCTGGGAGATGCACCAGCATTCCGAATACGGCGTCGCGGCGCACTGGCGCTACAAGGAAAAGAGCTACGGGCAAGCCGCCAAATCCGAAGCCGGTTTCGAGGAGAAGATTGCCTGGTTGCGGCAAATTCTTGAATGGAAGGATTTGGTGTCCGACGAAGGCGAACTGCTGTCGGCATTCAAGAGCAGTTTGTTTACCGACATCATCTACGTGCTGACACCGCAAGGCAAGGTCGTCGATCTGCCGAGCGGTTCAACGCCGATTGATTT
>JAITMH010000073.1 GCA_031277445.1 Burkholderiales bacterium | reverse complement strand
TCAAATCAAAACCGACAGGATATTCTTCAAACACGCCACGGTACGAAACCGTTCCGCCAACCATAAACGGCGCTGTCCCATCGACGCCCAGTCCACCGCTGAAGATCCCGCGCTCGGCTTCCAGATGGTTGAGGCTGACCAGGTGCCAATCGCCGGTGCTTTTCAGCGACAACGCAACGGCTTTGAGTTGTATTTTGTCCCAGGAGAAATGCTGCAACGTCAACGTATCAACGATGATCGCCAACGGGAGTTTCAACGTTCGCGGCGGCGACGGCGGTTCTTTTGACACAACCTCGGACAACTGCGGTTTGGAAACGATGGTCAAGGTTCCTGCCTCAAGCGTCGAGATCGACAGCTCGCGTTGCGACAGATTGCGCCACAATGCGGTTCGTAAATTCCAGCGCCAGTGCGCGTGGTCAAGCGTCAGACGAATCGTCGCGCTGTCGTAAACAAAATCGTGGACGATAACTTCATCGAGCAAATTGCCTTCCAGCGCTTGCAACGACACGATGCCGGTTTTGTTCACCTGCGCGATAAGCCAGACGCGACCTTTTTCCGATTGCAACAACGCAACCGTCGCCCCGACCGCCGCGATCAGCACGACAGCCAGCGTCAACACCGTGATCAGCGTATAACGCAAGCAGCGCAACCACCGGCGTTTCGGTTGATCTGTTTTTACGTCCGCCATCGCATTTACCATTCCCGCGCCTCAAAACGACATGCCGAGACTGAAATAAAACCGCCAGGTCTTCGCATCAACGCCATAAGCCAGATCAGCGCCCAACATACCGACCGGACTGGCCCAGCGTGCGCCGACACCGACACCGGCCTTGCCGCTCCAATCGCTCCAGCGATCCGCCGCGTCGCCGTAATCGACAAACGCCGCCGCCCGCCAGTCCCCATACACCGTGTGCTGATACTCAAACGAGCCGGTCGCCAACACCCGACCCGGCCATGCCGTCGTCCGATGAATAATCCCCAGCGATTGATAATCGTAACCGCGCACACTGTTGCTGCCGCCAGCGCGAAACAAATAATCGCTCGGCACTTTTCCCGGATGGCGGGTAAACGTTTGCCCGACTTCCAGCCGCGCCAGTGCCACATGTTTGTCGCCGACCGGCCAGTACTGCACACCGCGCCCGTACAAACGAATAAAACTCTCGTCCGTCAGCAAACCCTTGAGCGCAGCGCTGCCTTCCAGTTGCACGATATTGCCTCTCCGCGGATTGCGCTGCGTTCGCACATCACGCTTCACCCAGCGATAAGTGAACGGCAACGCCTTCAAACTGTCCTCAGTGCCATAATCATCGTGTCGGTTTTCATTCAAGAATTCAACACTCATCATCCGTTCAATCTTGTTATGGGTTTTGGTGCGCGACGCGCCCCATTTGCTGGCGCGTGAGCGAATTCCCTGAAGGTTGCTGTCGTTATAGGCGACATACAACCGGTGTTCGTAACCGTTTTGTTTTCTGGGGAAACTCAGCCCTACCTCCCCTTGTTTTTCGTTTGCACTCAAATTCAGTTGCGTATCGAACACCCAGCCGCGACTCAAAACATTGTTATACGCATATCTGGTCTGCAAACGCAAACCGTAATTGGTACTGTAACCGACACCAAGATCGAGTTTGTTGTGCGGCACCTCTTGCACGGTCACCACCACCGGCGCCACATACGGCGCCTCTACACTCGGCAGCGCTTCAACCAGCACACCGCCGAAGTACGGCAAACCTTGCAACTCACTTTGCAAATCAAGCAAATCACGTCGCTGATACCCATCCCCGGGCCTAAAGCGAATCAAATCACGCACCACATTTTCGGGGTAACGCTCTATTCCAATGATCGACACCTCGCCGAACACATAAGCCTGCCCGCTGGCAATCTCCAGCGTCAATATCGCCTGATGTGTTTTCGGATCAATCTCCGCTTTGCTGCTTGCGATCGTTGCCGTAGCGTAGTGGCGCGAAACAATGTAATCATGCGCACGTCGCTTGCTTTCGTCCCAAGCCGTCTGATCGAACGGCGCGCCCTCCGGCAGACGCCACAACCAGCGATCCAGCGCACGCCGGAATCGCGTCATCGTCTCCTCATCCTGCTCAATCGCGCCGGTGACACGAACATCGACCTTCGTCACAATCACCTGCTGCCCCGGCACAACCCGGAGATGCACCGTGACACCATCGTCCCCTTCCGTCACCCACGATTCCGCCTCCGCGTTAAAGTATCCCTGCGTTTTCAGCAACGACTGAACGTTTTGCGGCGTCTGCTCCACCAACAACAAAAAATCTTCGTCGGAAAGGTCTTTGCGCCGCTGCATCCGATAAAGGTCGAGATACCTTTGAAGAAAACCGCTCACCGCACCGGGCGCGTCCAACTCGATCCGGTACTCGCTCATCGTCGAATCGGCTAACTCATCATCGTCCCCGCTGTCGCTATCGCGCCTGTCGATGGTTTTGCTTTCTCGCTCAACCGTCGCTGCCGGCGGCGCTTCGCTTTTTTCATCCGCAAGCGGCGCTTGCCCCCAGGCCGCAGACGCCAAAAATCCCCAAACGAGCAAAATGCCGATCTTCCATCGGATGTTTTTCGCGGCAGATGCTTTGTCGAAAATCATTGATTCGTTGCCAAAAGAAACTTCACCACCGTTCAGTCAGAACACTACCCGCGACACACGCTGGCATTCACCAACAACAATTCCCTTGCCTGATCGCCGCGTTTTCCCTTGAGCAAAACACTTTGTCCGGCGGTCAATGGTTTCAAGATGGTGGCGCTGACATCTTCGGCGCGTGTTAACGCAATACTGTTGGCGCTTTGCAGCACATCGCCCGAGCGCAAACCGAGCATCGCAGCGTGGCCGTTATCCGCCCGCACAGTCAGGCCATCGCCTTTGGCTTCCAGTAGTGCGTAAAACGTTTCCGGTTGCATCAACGCACCTTGCAACAATTCGGTGTTGAGACGCACGACACCACCTTTGAAGCCGGTCGGGATGCACGCAACAGCAGACGCAGCGGAAGATGTTTTTCCCGCCGCCGGATTTTCTTCGCTTTTTTCTGTGCTTTTTTCTTCCGCCCGCAGCGCCACCCGCCGCTCCGCGCCCGAGGCGTCACGCAGAATAACCGCGTTCGGTTCAATCCGGGTCAGCGTCACCTGTCC
>JAITMH010000054.1 GCA_031277445.1 Burkholderiales bacterium | reverse complement strand
ATGCGCGGCGCTATGCCGACGCCAATAACATGACGATGAAAGCCCTGATCGAGCAAAGCTTGCGCAACCTCATGGCGGAGAAGAAGGACAAACCAAAGTTCAAACTGCGTGACGCCAGTTTCCATGGCGGCAGCGGCTTGACGCCAGAGTTCCAAAACGCCACTTGGGAGCAAATCCGGGATCTCATCTACGAAGGCCGCGGCGCATGATTGCGCTGGACAGCAACCTGCTGGTGTATGCGCACCGCCGGGAAAATCCTTTCCATGCCGCCGCAGTCAAGCTCTTGCGGCAACTGGCCGAAAGCAAGACTGCATGGGCGATCCCTTGGCCATGTTTGCATGAGTTCTATGGTGTTGCCACGAACCCGCGTATCCATGCCGTGCCAACACCTGTTGACGTCGCCTTGGCTCAGATCGAAGCCTGGTTCGAATCTCCCACGCTGTGTCTGCTTTCGGAGACCGCCGAACACTGGCCGCGCCTGCGCGAACTGATTACCAAAGCCAAGCTGCAAGGGGCGATGGTGCACGACGCACGCATTGCCGCGCTGTGTCTGGCTCACGGCGTGCGCGAACTGTGGAGCGCCGACCGCGATTTCAGCCGTTTCCCCAGCCTGCGCGTGCGCAATCCTTTGGTATAAGACCCGGGGGTGAACTCCCCGGAACAATCCCGTCGGCTTCAAGTCAGTAACCAACATGCCATCCGGTTTCCACCACCGGAAATACCGCTCCAACAAACACTATCCCTAGTGGTTGAGAAGGCATCCACCTACTGCCTGTTGCGCAAAAACAACTTTTTACCATTCCCACCGCATAGAAAAAACCCTACTCATAAAACATGGAAAAAACTCAGTTATAATCCATCCCGATGTCAAAACATACCTTCTTCCGAAGGCGGCAGCAGGTGTTGTGGCGCAGCCATTTTCAAGCCGGTACCCGGTTCGCTGTCAGGCTTTGCCGCAATCTGTTGTTGTTGCCTGTGTTGGCGCTTCTGGCCTGCGACCACCCGCCGACACCGCCGTCTTCCCTCTTTCTGGCTGAAGTTCAAGCCGCCGTACCCAGGAACGACCTCCCCGCGTTCTCGGTGTTGACGGTCGCCTTTTGTTCCGACCCGGCAAGTTGGTTCATCAGCGGCGATGGCGAATTCGCCGGTTTCGAACACGACCTGCTGAAACAATTCACGCAGGAAGTGCGCTTGAAACTTCGTCCTGCCGCCACCAGAAACAGCGCCGATTTGCGCACCTCGCTCAAAAAATCCCGAGCCAGCCTCAGCGCCGGCCTCTACCGGCCTAATGATAGCGACGATGACAGCATCGTCTGGACCGACAGTTTTTATACCGCCGAACCGGTCATCGTTTACAACACCGATATTCGCCGCCCCAGAAACTGGGAACAGATTACCGGCGATGTGGTCGCCTACCTCCAAAATTCGGGAATGGACTCACTGGTTGCAGAGTTGTCGGAAACGCATCCCGGCATCCGCTGGAAACCGGTCGCCGCGCCTTCCACCGACGCGCTGTTGTCTCTTGTCGATGAGGGCGTTTACCCCTACGCATTGGTCTCGTCGCACAAAGTTGCGCTTGCCCGCAACATCTACCTGAACTTCGCAACAGCGTTTTCGACCGGCGCCAAAATTGAAATGGCCTGGGCGCTTCCCGCCAACAAGCATTACCTGCTTGACTCGCTGAATTCCTTTATCGCCCGCGCCAAAGAAGACGGTCTGATCGACCAGCTCGCCGAGCGTTACTTTCACCCGCTTCAACAAGTGCCGCGGTTTGACGCCGGCGTCTTTCAGGAGCGTATCCGCAACGACCTGCCGGAGCTGCGTTCGCTGTTTCACCGCGCACAGGAAACGACCGGCGTTGAATGGCGCTTACTGGCGGCAGTCGCTTATCAGGAATCGCAGTGGGATCCCTTTGCCACCAGCGAAACCGGTGTGCGCGGCTTCATGCAGATTACCCTGAACACGGCGCGTCACCTCGGCGTCAAGGATCGGCTCGATCCTGACGAAAGCGTTCAGGCCGCTGCCGGTTACCTGAGAACCCTCAAAGAACGTCTGCCGGACAGCGTTGCCGAACCGGATCGAACCTGGATGGCGCTCGCCTCCTACAACATCGGTTTCGGACACCTTGAAGATGCCCGAAGACTGGCGCGTGAGCAAAACCTCGACCCCAATCTGTGGAAAGACATCAAACAAACGCTGCCGTTACTGGCGCAACCGGAGTATTACAACCGCGCCCGACATGGCTACGCACGCGGCGGCATGCCGGTCGCCTTTGTTGACCGCGTTCGCGCCTACTACGACATCCTGCTGCGGCACGAGCCGGAGCATGGCATCCTGCGGTTGCATGCCGCAGACAGTAGCAACAACCGCATTTCATCAGCCGTTATCGCAGCGCTTTCGAGAACGTAACGATTTCCCTCGGTGAACAAGCGCACCATGTCTTTCTGCGACAATCCCGCGAACGCTGCGCCACTATTGCCTTCACTCTCACCTTTATTGACCGTTCCGCAACTGCGTTCCATTGAAAAACGCTATACAGGAGCGTCGTTGATGCAAAAGGCCGGAGCGGCTGCGTTTGATTTCATCAAGCCCCTGCTAAAAACACCTTCGAGCGGTTCCATCGTCGTCCTCTGCGGGCCGGGCAACAATGGCGGTGATGGTCTGGTGCTTGCCCGCCTGCTGCGCGAACAAGGCTTCTCTCCTTGCGTCGTCGCTCCCGCTACCAACACTTTTCCGCCGGATGCCGCCGAAGCGCTCGCCGAATTTCTCCATCACGGCGGCACGTTGCACACGACGCTTCCCAATTTTTCTGAGCCTCCCGCTCTAATCGTTGACGCCATTTTCGGCATCGGTCTGAACCGCGCTCCCGCCGCGCCCTTCGATGCGCTTATTCGTTGGATTAACGATACACATTCTATCCGCCGCGTTCCCGCCCGCTGTTCTCACGTCGTATCGCTCGATATTCCCAGCGGACTTAACAGCGACACCGGCGTCGCCCACACGCCTACCGTCTGCGCCACCGCGACGCTCAGCTTTATTGCGCTCAAACCCGGCCTGTTGACGCTCGACGGCCCCGATCATTGCGGTGAATTGCGTCTTGCGACCCTCGACATCCCGTCCGAAGACCTCGCGGCAAATGCGGACGCCCATGCCCTCCACCGCCGTTTCATCGAAACACACTTACCCGCCACTCTGCGTCGCCGTTTCCGCAACGCCCACAAAGGCACTTTCGGCTGTCTGGGTATCCTCGGTGGCGCTTCCGGCATGGCGGGCGCCCCCATACTCGCCGGACGCGCCGCTACGCGAATGGGCACCGGAAAAGTGCGCGTCGGTTTTCTTGGCGATACGCCTCTTTTCGATCCCGGCTGTCCCGAATTGATGCTGCATCCCGCACAAGCCTTGCTGCGCATGCCGCACGACGCCTGGGCTGTCGGTTGCGGGCTTGGCACATCTTCTCCCGCGCCGGACATTCTGACCGCAGCGTTCTCGTTCGATGCGCCGCTACTGCTCGACGCCGATGCTTTGACCCTGCTCGGACATCACCCCGAATGGACTGCCCGCATTGCCGGACGACACGCTCCCACCGTGCTCACGCCGCATCCGGCAGAAGCCGCCCGTCTGCTGCAATGCAGCACCGACGACATCCAGCGCGACCGCCCAAAAGCCGCCTGCGAAATCGCCCAACGTTATCGGGCGCATACCGTGCTGAAAGGATGTGGCAGCGTCGTTGCCGATCCCGGAACGCTCCCGGCTCAAGCGCATACACTTTTTACCCTCTCCCCTCGCGGGAGAGAGTGCCCCGAAGGGGCGGGAGAGGGGGAAAGGGGAGCAAAGCGCGGTACGCCCTCACAGAAAAACCAAAGCCGCTCCAATAGTTCCTGGTGCATCAACACCACAGGCAATCCGGCGCTTGCGTTCGGCGGCAGCGGTGATGTGCTGGCGGGAATGATCGGCGCGTTGCTGGCGCAAGGCGTCGAAACGTCACACGCGCTGCGTTACGCCGTGTGTTTGCACGGCGCAGCAGCGGATGTTTTGGTAGAAGAAGGAAAAGGGCCGGTAGGCGTTCTCTCGGAAGACATCATTCAGTCGGCGCTTGGACTTGTTCGTTCAGCCCCGTAGGGTGGACACGCTTCGCTTTGCCATCCTACGGTTTTTCGTCTGCCGAAAGCAAAACAGATTCCAATATTTCAGCCGCATCTTTGACAGCACGAGGGCAGACCTCAAGAACGCGCTCACTCACCGTCTGCTTGTCGCCGTTCAACAAATCGACCTGCAAAAGCTCCCTGCAAATGGTCGTTCCGTTCTTCTCTGCAAACTTTTTTTCAAACTCCCGAACCAGCGCGTAGGTCTTTTCTTTTGACGCTTTATCTTCCGACAGGAAATTACCGTGCTTCAAACCAATCACCAGGTGTGCGCCGGATACCGCGCCGCAAGTGTAGCCGAGTCGCCCCATTCCCGACCCCAATCCGCAGGCCACCTTCAACGCAAGCTTTTTATCCAGGCCCAAATCGTCACAGTAAGCCAACAAAACCGACTGTGTGCAATTGAACCCCTTGCCATTGTCAAAGTATTCCAAAACTTCGTTGACTTTGCTTTCCATTCGAACCTCGCCTTTATATTCGCGCCTTACAACAATTCTTCAGCTTATCAGTCAGGATGACCCGAAGCTGATGGTAAATTTCATTGCTCATCACCTCTATGGACGATTTCAAGAGCATCCCGCGTTTCCTCAAATTCCTCAATCCATTCTGCCATTTTTCGTTGCAGCAGCGTTTTATCAGGAAGATACAGGCTGTATTCAGAAGCGTATATATTGGAATTT
>JAITMH010000042.1 GCA_031277445.1 Burkholderiales bacterium | reverse complement strand
GCGGACAACAGCCATCCCACTTGGGTATCAGCCCTGCAAGGGCTGAACCCGCGCTTTGTTCAGCCCTTGCAGGGCTGGGATGAGAGCGAGGTGTTCGCTTCCCGCCGGTTCCACTCGCTGCGCTCGCTCCACCGACGGTTACTCACATGATGCCCCTTCGGGGCAAGCCTCATGCGCGTTAACTTTGTGAGTGGCCTTTATTTTTTCTTGTTTGCCTACAACAGGAAGGAAAACCCGTGCCGTAGCCCTGCTCATTGAGCAAAAAATAAAGAAGCTGACCTTAAGTTAGCACCTATGCTGGAGGGAGGTAGCGTACCGCCGTTTACACCGAAGCCCCAGGAAAGTCAACGGGGCATGGTGGCGAGGCGTTCAAAATCTGCGCACTCGCAGCGGTAAGCGTTCTGCCGTGATTCATGACCACTCCTGCACACAGTTATCCACAAAAGCTGTGGATATCGCTGTCAGATGTCAGGGATCAGAGATCAGGGATCAGATGTCGAAAAATCGGGTTACGCGGCCTTCTCAAAGGAAAGGAAGCCACCACCGATCCCCGATAAGGTAAACTTCTTTCTTTTTGAAAAACCGCCGTTTCGCTTTTGCAAAAGCAAGCGATGACCGGCGGGGAAGCTTGGGGAAATCGACGCATCATGTCCGGCGTGGCACTGAAATGGCAAGACCTTTGGCGACTGTGGCCGGCGATGCTGGCGATGGCGGTGGTGGTTGTGTCGTCGAACTGGCTGGTGCAGTTTCCGATCAACGACTGGCTGACTTATGGTGCGTTTACTTATCCGGTCGCTTTTCTGGTTTCGGGGCTGACCAACCGTCGCGCCGGGCCGGAGGCGGCGCGAAGGGTGGCCTGGCTGGGGTTTGCGCTGGCGGTTTGTATTTCGGCGTTGGTCGCGCCGGTACGCATCGCGCTGGCTTCCGGTTTTGCCTTTCTGTGTTCGCAAATACTGGATATTTCGGTGTTTCACCGGCTGCGCCAGCAAACCTGGTGGCGGGCGCCGTTGATCGCTGCGGCGCTGGCATCGGTTCTGGATACGGCGATTTTTTTCAGTTGCGCGTTTGCCGGTACGCAGATGCCATGGGTGACGCTGGCGTTGGGCGATTTGATGGTCAAACTGGCCATGGCGGTGTTTTTGTTGATTCCGTTCCGGCTGTTGATGCCGGTGGTACTCGGCAAGCGCACCGGCAGCACACCTCCATGAGCGCCACAGTCTCATGATCCGCTTGGCCATTGCACGGCAACGTTATAACCCCTACGGCGGCGCCGAACGTTTTGTGGCGCGTGCGCTGGAAGCATTGAGCGCCGAAGGGCGGGTTGCTGTCACGCTGTTGGCGCGTGACTGGCCTGAAGGAACGATGGCTTCTCACGGTGGGCGTTTTCAGCGGGTCGATCCGTTTTATCTGGGGCGCACTTGGCGCGAGGCGTCGTTTGCCCGCGCAGTTCGTTATCGGGCGGCGGAATACGATCTTCTGCAAAGCCATGAACGCATTCCCGGCGCGGCGGTTTTTCGTGCCGGCGACGGCGTACACGCGACTTGGCTGGAACACGATGCCCGCACGCGCAATGCGGTTGGCCGGATGGTGCTGCGCTGGAGTCCTTATCACCGTTACCTCTGCCGAACCGAACGCGCCATGTTCGCGCATCCGGCGTTGCGCTGCGTGATCTGCAATTCCCGGATGGTGCGTGACGATATCGCCAGGCGTTTCGGTGTGTCTGACGAAAAATTGGTGGTGGTTTATAACGGTGTGGATACGGCGGCGTTTCATCCCGATGTGGTGCGTTATCGTGGCGAGATGCGAACGCGATGGGGCATCGACAACGAAGCGCCGTTGTTGGCGTTTGTCGGCTCCGGTTTTGCACGCAAGGGTGTGGAAACCGCGTTGCGGGCAATCGCGCCATTGCCGTCGGTTCATCTGGTGGTGGCCGGTGAGGACAAGCGGCGGGTGCGTTACGAAGCGTTGGCGCGGGAATTGGGGGTGATGTGGCGAGTGCGCTTTCTGGGCGCGGTCGATGTTGTGAAGCCGGTCTATGGCGCTTCTGACGCTTTCATTTTGCCGACGCTGTACGACCCGTTTCCCAATGCCTGCGTCGAGGCGCTGGCCTGCGGCCTGCCGCTGTTCACGAGTACGGGCTGTGGCGCGGCGGAATGGGTTACCGAAGGCCAAAACGGTTGGGTGCGCGATGTGCTCGATGTGCCGGGTTATCAGGCGGCGCTGAAAAGCTGGTTGGTGCGCCGGGAAACAGAGGATGGTTGTCGTTCTCTGCGCACGGCAGCGCGAGCAACGGCGGAACCTTGCACATTGGAGGCGATGGCGAAAGCGCTTTCCGTGTTGTATTTGCGGTTAATAATATGATTTTAGAATTAAATCACCGAAACTATGGTTAGTGAGGAGACTTCTTGTTATCATAAAAGGTATCCGTAAGCACTGTGAGAAGTAGAGGCATCCGTTATGGCACACATAGAATGGACAGACGAACTGAGTGTTGGCATCGAAGCGATCGACAAACAGCATCAGCGAATCATCGAATATGTCAACAAACTCTATGACAATTTGCATGACCGTCGTGCGATGGCCGAGGTGCTGGCGGACGCGGTCGAATATACGGAGTCGCATTTCGGTTTTGAAGAAACGATGATGGAGGAGGCGGGGTATCCCTATTTGCGGGCGCACAAACGCATCCATGATCTTTTCGTCCGCCGCGTTGCAAAATACAAAGAGCGTTTTCTGGCCGGCGAAGATATCGGCGAAGAGCTTCATGACACGCTGGTGCGTTGGCTCATCACGCACATCAAAAGCGAAGACGCCAATTATTCGGCCAGCCTGATCGCCCGATTCGGCAGAGAAGAAGCAAAGATAACCAAAAAGAAAAAGAGTTGGTTCGCACGGCTTTTCGGCGGTTGAGGGGGGCAGGTATCAGAGATCAGAGGTCAGGTATCAGATAAAAACCAGGGACCTCTTTCAGTAACGGCGGAAGCTGTTATATTCGCGTTTTGCTTTTCTGATTCCTGATGATGACAGCACCCTTTTCCAAACAGGTCGCCTTTGACGAGGCGTTGATTCGCAAGTACGACGAATCCGGACCGCGCTACACCTCGTATCCGACGGCGGATCGCTTTCACAACCGGTTTACCGAAGCCGATTACCAGAAAGCGCTGGCGGCGCGTCGTGAAATGTCTCCGTCGGAGCCGTTGTCGGTCTATGTGCATCTGCCGTTTTGCAACTCGATCTGCTACTACTGCGCGTGCAACAAGATCATCACCAAAGACCACGGGCGTAGCGCCAAATACATTCGCTATCTGGCGCGAGAACTCGATTTGGCAACGCGCCTGATCGAAGACCGCGAATCGCGGGCGCTGAAACAACTGCACTGGGGAGGCGGTACGCCGACTTTTCTGTCGCATGGAGAAATGCGCGATTTGATGGGACATCTGCGCAAGCATTTTACTTTGACACCGGATGCCGAAGTGTCCATCGAAGTTGACCCGCGTGAAGTCAATGAAGCCACCGTTGTTTTACTCAGCGAACTCGGTTTCAATCGCATCTCCGTCGGTGTGCAGGATTTCAATCCCGACGTGCAACAAGTGATCAACCGCATCCAGAGCGAAGAAGAAACACTGGAAGTCATCTACGCCGCCCGCGCTCACGGTTTTGTTTCGGTCAACATTGACCTGATCTACGGGCTTCCCAGACAAACGCTCGCCGGATTCGCCGAAACACTTGATCGGGTGATCGCCGTCGCGCCGGATCGCATCGCGCTGTACAACTACGCGCATGTGCCGCACATGGCCAAACCGCAGCGCCGCATCCCGATTGAAGCGGTGCCGAAGCCGGAAGACAGGTTGCGCATTCTGGCGCTGGCGATTGAAAAACTGGGCGATGCGGGGTATGTGTATATCGGCATGGATCACTTCGCCAAACCGGACGACGAACTGGCACGCGCCCAACGCGAAGGAACCTTGCATCGTAATTTTCAGGGCTACACCACGCATGCCGACTGCGACCTTCTGGCGTTCGGCATTTCCGGCATCGGAAAAGTCGGATCGGCGTATGTGCAAAGCGTCAAAACGCTGGACGATTATTACGCGGCGCTCGACGCGCAAAAGCTGCCGGTATTGCGCGGCTACACATTGACGCGAGACGATGAATTGCGCCGCGCCGTGATCCAGCAATTGATGTGTCAGTTTGAACTGGAACCGGCAAAAGTCGAAGCGCAATGGGGAATCAGGTTCGACGATTATTTTGCCGCCGAACGTGCGGCACTGCCGCCGCTTGCCGAAGACGGCTTGATCGAATGC
>JAITMH010000020.1 GCA_031277445.1 Burkholderiales bacterium | reverse complement strand
CAGTGCAAACGTTCGCGCAACAACTCAAGGCATCGCGAGACGACATGAGCCGACGCGGACTGGTGCTGGCGACACTGATGCGACTCAAGCAAATCTGCAACCACGCTGCCCACGGTCTTGGCGGCGGCATCGGTGGCAGCAGCGGTTGGCCGAGCGAGGAGAGCGGTAAGTTCGCACGACTGGCTGAAATCGCCGCCACCATCGCCAGTCGGCAGGAAAAGCTACTCGTGTTCACGCAGTTCACCGAGATCATCGAGCCGCTTTGCACCGAACTCACAGATGTCTTCGGTCGCTCCGGTTTATCGCTCAGCGGGAGTACCGCAGTTGCCAAGCGCAAACAGTTGGTCAAAACTTTTCAGGAAGACGAGCGCGTGCCGTTTTTCGTGTTGTCCCTGAAAGCGGGCGGATCGGGGTTGACGCTGACAGCGGCCTCGCACGTCGTGCACTTTGATCGCTGGTGGAATCCAGCCGTCGAAAATCAAGCGACCGACCGCGCTTTCCGCATCGGACAGAAGCGCAACGTGCTCGTCAACAAATTCATCTGCCGTGGTACCGTTGAGGAACGCATCGACGCGCTGATAGAATCCAAACGCGAAATGGCCGAGCAACTGCTGGACGGTGGCGGCGAAATCAACCTGACCGAATTGGGCGACCGCGAACTGCTCAATCTGGTTCGTCTTGATCTGGAGGCGGCGACAAGGGAGATGTGAAAGGAATGCGCTCTTCGGGATGAGTGAGCGAGTTTTGTGCGTCAGGAAAAAAGTAATACAATTCCACATCAGGTTTTACCAAAGGAGTTGTCAATGGCAACCACCATGACCATCAAAGGTCAAGTCACCATTCCGAAGAAGGTACGCGATGCCTTGCGCCTCGTGCCTGGCGATGGCGTAGAGTTCGGCGTCAATCAAGAAGGCCAGATCGTGGTTCACAAAGCAGGCAGCCGTACTATCCGCAAGGCACATGGCTCTAAGCGCGATCGTTTTGAAGCAGCACGCGGCAAGGCGCAGGTAAAATGGCGCACCGATGAATTGATGGCTTTGCTGCGCGGCGCAGGCTGAATTCCTCGATGGTTCTCGTAGATACCAACGTCTTGCTGGATGTGCTGGAAAACGATCCTGCTTGGGTTGACTGGTCGCTTTGTCAGTTGCGTACCCAGTCGCAGGCGCATGATCTGGTTATCAACCCGGTGATCTACGCCGAACTGTCGCTGGCCTTCGATTCCGTAGAGGCACTGAATTCCGCCATCGAGGGCATGGGCTTGATCGTGCAGGAACTGCCGCGCCCGGCGCTGTTCCTCGCTGGACGTGCCTTTCTCAAGTACCGGCGCGAAGGCGGCAACAAATCCAATGTGCTGCCCGATTTCTTCATCGGTGCACACGCCGCCGTGCAAAGTTGGGACATCCTTACCCGCGATGCACGGCGCTACCGCAACTATTTCCCGACGGTAAGATTGATTACACCGAACCTTGAGCCGCCACAATGAACACGCCTCTCTCTTGTGCCTGTCCTTCGTTTTCTGCGGCAGTTGATCCTGATCATCAATGATCGACCTACAGAACACCGTTCAGGCTCATTTGTCGTTGGACAAGACGCTACCTTGCTATTTACCGCGCCTGCATGTTAGTATTACCAGGTAATGCAACCACGGAGGCGTCATGGAAGCCACGGCAGTTACCAGCAAAGGGCAGGTCACCATCCCGAAGGAACTTCGGCAGCAATTGGGCATTCGGCAGGGCACCCGCATTGAGTTTTTGCTGGTCAGCGACCATGCCGAAATGCGCGTCAAAAGCTCACCGTCCGGCGAGGCAGGCAGCGGTTTCGGCCTGCTCAAGAGCTCGCGTGCAACTGTCGCGGCAGACTTCGACGCGGCCACCACTCTGCTCAAAAGCGATGATCGGCCTTGATACGAACATTCTCGCACGGTACTACATCGATGACGATGCGGACAAAGAAGCGCAGCGGCAGCGATTGGCCGCCCGGCGCCTGATTGAGTCGGGGCAGCCACTGATGGTGAGCAAGTCGGTGATTCTTGAACTGGAGTGGGTGATGCGTGGGTATTACGGCTTCACTCCGGTTCAGGTGGCCTCAGTCATTCAACATCTGCTCGTACAGGCGCATATCAGGTTCGAAGACCGCGCATCGGTCGAACAGGCTTTGTCGAACTGTCAGGCGGGGCTTGACTTTGCCGATGCGTTGCATCACGCCAGTTACAAGTCTTGCGCCAGCGTCGCATCGTTCGATGATAAAAAGTTCGGGCGGCGTGCCAAGCAGTTGGGATTGGCACCAGCGATTGTGAAGCCTTCGTAGTCTGAGAAGGCCTTCGGCAACTCTGATCTGCGAAGGAGAACCATGAACGCGCCGAGCCGCCTCAAGTGCGAGTTCCCCCTTGGGGGAACGGCGCGTAGCGCCAGGGGAGTCGCATGAGTTATTGGGGATGGGGATTTCCTCCCTATATCTCGGTCGCGCAGCGGCGCGCCAAGGCGGACAAGCAGGCAGCCAGGCTGAAGAAGCAGGGGCGTGTCCTTTCGCCTGTTGTCACTGGAGGGCGAAAAATCGCCAAGAGTTTCTGGGGCAAAGCCTGGTGCGACAATCTGGAACGCTATTCCGATTTCGACAATCGGTTGCCGCGTGGGCGCTCCTATGTCAACGGTGGTCTGGTGATTGATTTGCAATTGGAGCGCGGGAAAGTGAAGGCGCTGGTCAGCGGTTCGGAGGTTTATCGGGTCGAGATCAGCATTGACGTTGCTTCGCCGAAGCGCTGGAAAGCGATTTGCGCGGACTGCTCTGGCTCGGTCGGTTCCATCGTCGAACTGTTGCAAGGCAAGCTCTCCAAAAACGTAATGGAGCGTGTTTGCCGCCCGGACGATGGATTGTTTCCGGCGCCCAGAGAAATCAAGATGTCGTGCTCCTGTCCTGATTGGGCTGAGATGTGCAAGCATGTCGCTGCTACGCTTTACGGCGTCGGTGCCCGGCTCGATCACGAGCCGGATCTGCTGTTCACGTTGCGTGGGGTCGATCGCGGCGAACTTGTTTCCGCTGGTACCGACCTGTCGATCACTGAAGTGGCCGCCGACAGTGAACGTGTTCTCGCCGACGCCGATGTGGCTGCTTTGTTTGGTTTGGCTATCGAAAGCGCGTCGCCGAAGGTAATAAAGCCGGTGGTGAAAAAGAAGGTGGCAAAGAAGATGGTGGCAAAAAAAGTACCTGCGAAGAAGCTCGCCAAGAAGAAGGTGGCGGGTGCATCCGTATTGGTCACCTCTTTGAAAAAGAGTGCAGTGAAAACCGTTACTGCAACCGAGCCCGCACTGCCAAAGGTAAAGAAGTCAGGCGCGAAAAAAGTATCCGCGAAGAAGAGCGCCAAGCCAAAACAGATGAACACGTCCGTTGTGACTGACGCTGCGAAAAAAGGCGCCATGAAAACCACGGCTGCGTCCAAGTTGCCTGCGGGTCGGAAGCCCGTTGCCAAGGTTGCAACCGTGAAAGTGAAAAAAACACAGACGCCCAAGTCCGCGAGCAAGGTAGGGCGGACACCACCCATCGAAGCACAGAAAAAGTGATTTTTGAAGTATTGGAGTGGTCGGGGCGAGAAGATTCGAACTTCCGACCCCCTGCACCCCATGCAGGTGCGCTACCAGGCTGCGCTACGCCCCGACCGAGAGAATCTAACATTATACCGGAACCGGCGCGATTGTTGCCGTGTTATCTGTTCACGAATGGCCTCACTTTAGAGCAGTTTTTTGTCTTTTTTCCTGTTATTCCCTGCCATTACCCTGTATTATCTCTGCGCCGCCAGGAATGAATAAGCGGTGGCATGATCAATTTTATACGCGCTGGAAGACATCCGGCGGTTCCGAACATGCCAATTCCCGATGGTTCTTGACGGAATTGAGCGATGCGTTGTGCCGGCCAGGTCGGGCGGTTAAGGAGTGAAGTGGTCTTATATAAGAAAATTCTGGGAAAAATAACGTCCCACCAGGAACTGACGGAGGCGGAGGTTTCCGAGCTGATTGCCGCCATCAATAAAGGAACCATCAGCGATATTCAGATCGCGGGTTTTCAGGTCGCTTTGTTGATGAAAGGCGCGTCGTTGAAAGAGATCGCGTATATCGCAAAAGCCATGAGGGACAACTGCGTTCCCTTGAGGCCAAAAGTTGCAGGAGAAATGATGGATACCTGCGGCACGGGCGGCGGACTTTCCACATTCAATATTTCGACGGCGACGGCGGTGGTTGCTGCCGCAGCGGGCATTTCCGTTGCCAAGCACGGCAGTCGATCCATCGCCAGCCTTTCCGGTAGCGCGGACGTGCTTGAAGCGCTCGGCGTCAATATCCATTTGCAGCCGTGCGAGGTGGAAAGGATGATCGAAGAAATCGGCGTCGCGTTTCTCTATGCGCCGCTCTTTCATCCCGTGATGGGAAAAGTGCTTCCGCCGGAACAGGATTTGGGTATCAAAACGATTTTCTATTCCATTATCGGGCCGTTGATCAATCCTGCTTTTGCTCAGAGACATCTTCTCGGCGTCTATAAGCCGGAGTTGCTTGACACCGTTGCGTATGTAGCGAAAGAGATGAATTATACAAACGCGATGTTTGTTCACGGTCTGGATGGTTTGGATGAAATCTCGCTGCTGGGAAAAACACGGATCAACTACCTGAAAAACGATGAAATTACCACATTTGAGATTGAACCGGAGGATTTTGGCCTTACCCGATGCGTTCTCTCAGACATCAAAGCCGGTACGCCCGAAGTTAACGCCGAAACGATCAATGGTGTTTTTTCGGGGAAGATTACGGGCGCACGACGCGACGCCATCATCTTGAACGCATCCGGCGCGTTAATCGTTGGTGGTAAAGCCGATGATTTCCGGACAGGGATTAATCTCGCCGGTGAGTTGATCGACAACGGTGCGGCGGCAAAAAAACTGCGAGAATTGAGAGACATGTCCAACAGCTTTGGCAAATCCATATGAGCGGCAGTATTTCAGCGCGATTTTCCTCCGCGATTGTTGCCGAAAACGAGCGTGGACGTGTCGCCGTAATACCCGACATCAAATGTATTTCGCCGAAAGAGGGCGACCTGTTGCGTGGGCGTGACCCCGTGGAGACGGCGAAATTTCTCGTTCGCTGTGGTGCGCCTGTGCTGTCGGTCGTGACCGAACGGGAACGCTTCGGCGGCAGCACCGAGTTGCTGAAAGCTATTGTGCAGGCCGCGAATGTGCCGGTACTCAGAAAAGATTTTATTACAAACGAAGAACAACTTTTAGAAACGGCAGAACTTGACGCAGCGGCGGTCTTGTTGATTTGTGCGATGACGGACGAAAAAAACCTGAAGGCGCTCTACGAAAAAACATTGGAGCTGGGGATGGAACCGTTCGTGGAAGTCCATACGGCGCAAGAGATGGAACTG
>JAITMH010000207.1 GCA_031277445.1 Burkholderiales bacterium | reverse complement strand
TACGGTATCGAGATTTCTATCGAGGGCGTTAAGGCCAGCATCGCCAACCGCGTCAATGTGTTGCAACGCGATCTCGAAAGCGGGCTGGCCGATTTTACCGACGGCAGTTTCGATTGCGTGATTTTGTCGCAAACGTTGCAGGCGATGCACCGGCTGGAGGCGCTGATCGAAAGCATGTTGCGCGTTGGCCGCGAAGCGATTGTCACGTTCCCGAATTTCGGGTATTGGTCGCATCGCTGGCAACTGCTGCGCGGACGGATGCCGGTGTCCGAATCGTTGCCGTACCAATGGTACAACACACCGAACATTCATTTGTGTACGGTCAAAGACTTCGACCATTTTCTGGCCGCACGCAATTATCGCGTGTTGGCGCGACAAGTCCTGGCGGACGATGCGCCAGTGACGTTTCTGCCGAACGTGTTTGGACAACTGGCGCTGTACCGCTTTCAGCGGTCAGGCGCCTGAGCCGACGAAAAACCGCAGCGGGCAGTCATCGTGCGTTGCACTGTCCGCCCGCCGCGTTTGCGTTTTTACGCTCTTAATCCAAGCCGCCGCTGCAACGCCGTCTTTTTGGCGATGGCGTCAGCAAGCGTGTAGCGCTCCAGCGCTTTGTACATCGCTTTGTGCGCGTCGCCCAGAATGCCTTTGAGAACGCAAACGCCGTTCAGCTTGCAACTGCGGTTAGCCGTGCGGTCGTCTCTGAAGCACACGACGAGAGGAATATCGGACTCGCAATCGTAAACCAGCTTGCCGATGTTGATTTTTTCCGGCGCACGCGCCAGCTTCATACCACCGCCTTTGCCGCGCGTGGTTTCGATATAGCCATTGCGCGACAAGAAGTGGACGACTTTCATCAAGTGGTTGTCGGAGATCCCATGAGCGGCGGCGATTTCGCGGCGCGTGACCAGCGTCGCGTTTTTAACGAGCGCCAAATAAATCAGGGTGCGTATTGAATAGTCGGTAAAGGTATTAAGTCGCATAGTCGGTTTTCTAACGAGTTTTGTAACAAATAAGATGTCCGGCAATTGTCAATGAGAGAATTGATGATGTCAATGGATGGAAGAAAAAATATCCATTTTTTTATCAGGGTTATTCCATAAAGATCAATTATTGACGAACAATTAGGACATGCGCTTAATATTATCCCATCAGGCATCCCGGCAGCAAGGAATGTCCCGCCAGAAACGCCGCGGTGGTTAGCCTTTTTCCTCCGGCGGGTTGCAATTCCAGAACTCTGAGAACACCGTTCCTGCAAGCGATGTCGATACCTTGAGGCTGCACCGCCAGTACAGTGCCGGGCGTTGCGCCTGTTGTTGTATTTGGCAAAAGCGTTGGCAAAAGCGTCGTCGCTCGCCAGAGTTTGTGCGGTACACCATTCAATAATGTATGCGCTCCCGGAACAGGATTGAAAGCGCGGATGGTGCGTTCGATGGTAGCGACGTCCTGCGACCAGTCGATGCAGGCGTGCGATTTGTCGATTTTGCCGGCGTAGGTGGCGAGCGCGTCGTCTTGCGGGACGCTGGACAGCGCACCCTCTTTTTCCAGTTGGCGCAAGGCGTCAACCGTCAACGCCGCGCCAATGGCGGCGAGGGTGTTGTGCAAACTGCCTGCCGTGTCTTCGGGGCGGATCGGCACTTCCCGCGCCGCGATCATCGCGCCGGTATCAAGACCGGCGTCCATCTGCATCAGCGTAATACCGGTTTTGGCATCGCCTGCCAGAAGGGCGTGCTGGATCGGCGCCGCGCCGCGCCAGCGCGGCAGCAGTGAAGCATGCACATTCAGACAACCGAAACGGGGCCAGTCAAGAATCGTCGTCGGCAAAATCAGGCCGTACGCGGCGACAAGCAGCACGTCGATCTGCCGCGCCAGCAACGGCGCTTGCGCGTCGCCGGTTTTCAGCGTCGGCGGCTGAAATACCGGAATGTCGTGCGCCAAAGCCAACTGTTTGACTGGCGAGGCGGTCAGCTTCAAACCACGGCCTTGTGCGCGGTCAGGTTGAGTGAGTACAAACTCCGGCGTGAAGCCGCCATCAATCAGCGCGGCGAGAGTTGTGGCGGCAAAATCGGGAGTTCCGGCAAAAGCGAGGCGCATGGCAGAGGTCAGGGATCAGAGGTCAGAGGTCAGAGCTCCGTCATTCCCGCGAAAGCGGGAATCCAGAAGAAAATTAACCGCAAAGAACACAAAGAGCACAAAGAAAAATCGTAGTTTATAGCGTAATGGGCAAAGCGAACCGCAACATCTGGTTTCTATGCCTTCGCACGAGAAGGTTTTTCTGATATCTGATATCTGACATCTGATTCCTGATCCCTGCGAATTACATTGTTATTCGCCGCTGTTTTTTCAGCTTGGCGGCGACACGCGAGCGCTTCAACAGCGACAGGTAATCGACAAAAACTTTGCCGTGCAGGTGGTCGATTTCGTGCTGTATGCACACCGCCAAAAGACCATCGGCATCGAATTCGTAGCTTTGGCCGTCCTCATTCATCGCACGAACCGTGATGGTCTCGGCGCGTTTTATTTCATCGTAATAACCCGGAACCGACAGGCAGCCCTCGTCGCCATAAATCTCACCGCTGTGTTCAATAATTTCCGGGTTGATCAGCACCAGAAGCGCGTCCTTGGTCTCGGAAGTGTCTATCACGATGATTTGGCTATGAAAATCCACTTGCGTGGCCGCCAGCCCGATACCGGGCGCCGCGTACATGGTTTCGGCCATATCGCGGATCAACTGCCGGATTTCCGGCGTTATTTCGGTCACCGGCGCGGCGACGGTTCTCAGCCGCGGGTCCGGGTATTCGAGCACGGGAAGTAATGCCATACAACACTCCTCGAAAACATTGCAGGTTTTGCATGCAAAATGCGTTGCAAGTCCTTATTTTGTGGTAGTTTATTCAGGAATCAACACTCGTGTTCCCGCTGAGAGGGGATCTCATGATGCGCCAAAAGTCTATCATGGCCGCCAAGGCCTTTGCACTAATCGCAGCATTTTGTTTGAGCTGGAGTTCCATCGCGCAAACAACGGATGCTGATAAGTTGACCGTCCGCAGTGACGCACCGGATCGCTATACGGTGCAGAAAGGCGATACGCTCTGGGGTATTGCCGGAAGATATCTGGACAAGCCCTGGCGCTGGCCGGAGATCTGGGACATGAACAAAGACCAGATCAAGAATCCGCACCGGATTTATCCGGGCGACGTGATCGTCTTGTCGCGGAGCGCCAGTGGCGATCCTCGTCTGACGATTGAAAGAATCTCGCCGAAAGTGCGGGCATCGCCGTTGCCGCATTCGGAAATTCCGAGCATTCCGCCGGGCGATATTGAGCCGTTCCTGACGCGCTCTTTCATTGCCGATCAGGACGGGCTTGAGGGCGCTGCCGAGATTGTCGAAGGTCGTGCGCGTGGTCGTATCTTGCAAGGCACCAACGATCTTGTTTACGCAATCGGTGTGACGCCTGATAAAGGAACGCGCTGGAATCTTTTCCGCCCGAGCAAACCGGTTCGCAGTATTGACGGCAAATTGCTGGGCGTTGAGTACCGCTATCTTGGGAACACCGAAGTTGAACGGTTCGGCACGCACGACAACGAAGCGAGTACGTTGCGAATCCTGTCCGCGAATGAAGAAATCAGCGTTGGTGATCGGCTGGTGCCTGTGCCGAGCGAAGTGATGGTGAACTATGCGCCGCATGCGCCGGATCGCACCATCGAAGCGTTCATCGTCTCCTCGTTCCGTGGCGCGACCGAAATGGGGCGCAACGAAATCGTCGTGCTTGATCAGGGCGAGAAACAAGGCGTCGCCGTCGGTAATGTGCTGGCGGTGTATCGGCAAGTCAAACCGATTGAAGACCCGCGTCCGAACACAGCGCGTGAGCAAATCATTCGCGGTTTTGACAACACGACCTGGTATCAAAAACCCAACATGATCACCGTGCCTGATGAGCGGATCGCGCTGGTTTTCGTTTTCCGCGTGTTTGAAAACGCATCGTACGCAATGACGCTTAACACGACCGATCCGGTCAACGTCGGCGACTTCGTGCGTAATCCGTAAGCACAGCCGACCGCATCACGAATGGCAGTTAATACCAACGACGCCACCCGAGCGCAAGCCTGGGTGGCGTTGGCATTATGGGGCTTGTCTGCGCCGGTTCTGGCGCGGCTTCTTCGGGAATTTGGCACACCGGAAGCCGTGCTGGCAGCGTCGCCGACGGGACTTGCGCCCTTCGTTCCGAAAACAACATTGGCGCGACTGCAATCGCCCGACGCCGAGCGACTGGCGATCACACGGGACTGGTTAACCGGAGAAGGACACCAACTGGTGACCTGGGACGACCCGGATTATCCGTCGGCCTTGCTTGAGTTGAACGACGCCCCGCCGGTCTTCTTCTTCGTCGGCCAGAGAGAATTGCTGTCGCGTCCGGCGCTGGCGATTGTCGGCAGCCGCAACGCGACCCCGCAAGGACTGGACAACGCCCGCGCCTTCGCTGCCGCGCTGTCGCAGGCGGGCGTGACCATCATCTCCGGCATGGCGCTGGGCATCGACGCCGCCGCCCACGAAGGCGGACTGACCGGCGTTGGCTCCAGTCTGGCCGTGATCGGCACCGGCCCCGACCGCGTGTATCCGGCGCGAAACCACGCGCTCGCACATAAGCTTGCCGGAAAAGGCGGCATCCTCTCCGAATTTCTGCCGGGCACCCCGCCGTTACCCGCGAATTTTCCGCGCCGCAACCGAATCATTAGCGGACTGGCGCAGGGCGTGCTCGTCATCGAAGCCACACTGTCGTCAGGCTCACTGATCACAGCGCGGCTGGCGGGAGAACAGGGACGCGATGTGTTCGCTGTGCCGGGTTCGATCCACTCGCCGTTTTCCAAAGGCTGCCACAAACTGATCCGTGACGGCGCCAAACTCGTCGAAACCGCGCAAGACATTCTCGACGAACTTCCGGCGTTGCGGCAGGCGTCGTCGTCGATGAAACAAACGCCTTCCGGCGCAGCGGCAAAAAATGGCGAAACCGCAGGCGACAAAATTGCGGGTGACAAAACGGCAAGCGATGAAAACGCAGGCGACACAACCGCTACGGGTTTATTGGCGGCGCTCGGACACGACCCCGTCGATCTCGACACGCTGGTAGCGCGTACCGGCAGCAGCGCCGATGCGTTGCAGGCAGAACTGATCATGCTGGAATTGCAGAGCCGCGTCGCGGCGCTGCCCGGCGGGCGTTGGCAAGTCAGGTGATCAGGGATCAGGGATCAGAAAACCATCTCACGCGAAGGCGCGAAGGCGCGAAGAAGAACGGCGTCATTGCGACCGCGAGCGCAGCGTGGCGGGAAGCAATCCAGAAAATGGGCGCATCAAAAAAACACTGGATTGCTTCGTCACTTCGTTCCTCGCAATGACGCCGTTCTGATCCCTGCTCACACCCTCCGTATCGACCCAGGATAACGTGCAACGGTTTCGTCGGCGGTCAGCAGGGTAAAGCCTTCAACGGCGGCTTGCGCTACCAGCATCCGGTCGAACGGGTCTTTGTGAATGGGCGGCAAAAGGTCGATGGCAGTAGCGTGTTTACCGGATATCGGCAATTCGTTGTAGCCGTTATCCGACAAGCCGCGATACAGCAGCCGTGCATCGGCTTTGAAGTCGTCACGGCCCAAACGGGACTTGATCGCAATCTCCCAAAGGCTGGCGGCGCTGAAGAACAGTTCGTTTTCCGTATCCTCAATCAAGACCCGCGCATCCGCTGGCAGGCGGTTCGGCGATCCGGCAGCCCATAAGAGCAGGTGGGTGTCGAGCAGTAATTTCATTCGT
>JAITMH010000036.1 GCA_031277445.1 Burkholderiales bacterium | reverse complement strand
TCGAAAAGCGCCAAACTCGCTTATCCGGTTCGTGACGGCATTCCGGTGATGCTTGAGGACGAAGCGCGTAAACTTGAGCAGGCTGAAATTGACGCGATGCGCTGAGTCAGGAATCAGGGATCAGAAAACCGCTTCACGCGAAGGCGCGAAGAAAAAACCATTAACCACGAAAAACACGAAAGCCACGAAAAAATGACTGTCATTCTGCGCGAAGTCGCAGAATCCATAAAAACCATCTCACGCGAATCCAGAGAAACCCATCCCCACCCCAACCCTCCCCTTGAAGGGGAGGGAGCTTCCGTGTTCTTCGCGGCTTCGCGTGAGATTCTTTTGCTTTCCATGCGTTCTTTGCGGTAAAATTTTTTATGTCGTTCACCATCATCATTCCCGCCCGTTTTGCATCCACCCGATTGCCGGGCAAGCCGCTGGCCGATCTTGGCGGTGCGCCGATGGTGGTGCGTGTCGCCCAGCAAGCGGCGCGGATTCGCAGTGCGCGGGTGATTGTGGCGACGGACGACGTGCGTATTGCGGAGGTCGTGAGCGACGCCAAAATCGAAACGCTGATAACACGTTCCGATCACCCGACCGGCACCGACCGGATTTCCGAAGCCGTGGATGCGCTGGGCTTGTCCGACCACAGCATCGTCGTCAACGTTCAGGGTGACGAACCTTTTCTTTCGCCGACGCTGATTGAGCGCGTTGCCGAAAAACTGGTTTTGCACGAAGACGCGGCAATGGCGACTGCTTGCCACCCGCTGAGATCGCTTGCCGAAGCGCGCAATCCGAACGTCGTCAAGGCGGTACTCGATCATTTTGGTTACGCGCTGTATTTCAGTCGGGCGCTGGTTCCGTTTGCGCGTGATGCGATGGCGTCTCTGCCGGAAGAAGCCATTTTGTCGGCGTACCCGACCGAACACCCGCTGTACCGCCATTACGGACTGTACGCTTATCGCGCGTCGTTCCTGCGGTTGTTTCCGACCTTGTCGGTGGCGCCGATTGAAGCCATCGAAAAATTGGAGCAACTGCGGGCGCTGTGGCACGGCTACCGAATCGTTGTCGAGGTTTCCGATGAAGCGCCCGCGCCGGGGATTGATACCGAGGAAGATTTGGTGGCGGCCCGCCAACTGTGGGCGCAAACATACGGCGCGTGACACACCGCCCGTCAAAATCGCGGTAATGGTTGACCCGCCGCCGCGCAACATAGAAAATCGGAGGAGTAGCGTTGCACGTCAAAAAAACGTCGTGCGCGAGGTTTTTTGGAAATTTTTGGAAAGGTTCAGATGCGACTCATTTTGTTAGGACCACCCGGCGCGGGCAAAGGAACCCAGGCAGGATTCATCAAGGAAGCGTTCGGTATTCCGCAAATTTCTACCGGCGACATGCTGCGTGCGGCGGTCAAGGCGCAAACGCCGTTGGGGTTGGCAGCGAAAGAAGTGATGGACAGCGGCGGACTGGTGTCCGACGAAATCATCATCGGGCTGGTGCGCGAACGATTGAAAGCGTCGGATTGTGCTAATGGGTATCTTTTCGACGGCTTTCCGCGAACGATTGTTCAGGCCGAAGCGATGAAAGACGCCGGGGTCGCCATTGATTACGTTCTGGAAATTGCAGTACCCGATACGGAAATCGTCGAACGAATGAGCGGTCGGCGTGTTCATGCGGTGTCGGGGCGCACGTACCACGTCAAATTCAATCCGCCGAAAAACGCCGACAAGGACGACGAAACCGGCGAGCCGCTGATTCAACGCGACGATGACCGCGAAGAAACCGTCAAAAAGCGTCTTGAGGTTTACCACGCGCAGACCGCACCGTTGGTGACGTATTACGGCGACTGGGGCAAGAGCGGGGATGCGCGGGCGCCGCGCTGCCGGAAAGTGGCGGGCGTCGGCAGCGTTGACGCGATCCGCGATGTTTGTTTGACCGCGCTGAAATCATGAGGTGATGAGAATGAATTTCCCCCGCGTTTCCGTTATCGTTCGCAGCATGGCGCGGGAGAGCCTTGCCACGGCGCTGGCTTCGCTGGCGGCACAAACCTGGCCGAATCTGGAAATTCTGGTCGTGGCGGCCTGCGGTTCTTCCCATCCGCCGCTGGAAGACAGCGCCGGACCGCATCCGTTGCGCTTGGTGGCTTCCGAAACGCGGTTGTCGCGGCCACTGGCAGCCAATGCCGGTCTGCAAGCGGCCACCGGCGACTGGATCACGTTTCTTGACGACGACGACGAATTTTTGCCGGAGCACATCGCCAACCTGGTCGATGCCGCGACCCGCGCCAACGGCGCCGGTGTTGTTCATACGCTGGCGCAAGCGGTGTTCAACGACGGTCGCCGCGAAGCGTTTGGTCAGCCATACGCGCTGGCGGAATTGTATGCGCGCAACTTCATCCATTTGTCGGCAACGCTGATTTCCAGATCACTGATCGAAACCGGTTGCCGCTTCGACCCGTCGCTCGACATTCACGAAGATTGGGATTTCTTTTTGCAATGCGCACAATGCACGACGTTTTATTTTGAGCCGTTGCAAAGTTATCTTTGGTACGTCGATGCCGGTTCGTCGGGAACCGCGGGCGGACGCAATCACGATCCTGACCGGTTTGTTCGTTTTCGTGATCGCGTTTACGAAAAATGGCAGACGAAACACGAGGCGTTGATTGCTCGGGTCGAACCGTTGTTACAGGAAGCTGCGGCAGCGGCGCAGAAAGAATATTGGAGCGAAGCGCTCGCCAAAATCGAAGAGGCTTTGGCGTTAAGTTTCAACGATCCCTGGGCGTTGAATCTGCGGGCGATGGCCGAGCGGATGCAGGGACATACTGCGGAAGCGCTGGAAACGCAGGCGTTGGCGGCGCAAGTGCGGCCTTACGATCCGGCGTTTCTTTGCAATCTGGGGCAGTTGTATCTGGAGCAGGGCGACCGGGAAAAAGCGCGTGCTTGCGCCGAGAGAGCGTTGGCGCTGCAACCGGACTATGCGCCGGGACGGCGTTTGCTTGGGCAAGTCAATCGGGCATCGTTGCAGGATACGGCAGTTTAAGCCCTCCCCTTCAAGGGGAGGGTTTGGGTGGGGATGGGTTTGTCAGGAATCAGATACACTGAACTCGTCATTCTGCGCGAAGCGAAGCGGAGTCGCAGAATCCACCCAAATTACATCACTACGCGGTTAAACATTTTTGGATAAATCATGAATAGAAAGATCACAAAACGCAATGCGTTTTACGCACAATCGGGCGGCGTCACCGCCGTCATCAACGCCAGCGCTGCCGGCGTTATCGAAACGGCGCGTGCGCACAAAGACAAAATCGGCAACGTCTATGCCGGTCGTAACGGCATCCTCGGTGCGCTGACCGAAGACCTGATCGACACCTCACGCGAAAGCGCCAGAGACATTGCGGCATTGAAACACACGCCAGCGGGCGCCTTCGGTTCGTGCCGCTACAAACTGAAAGGCATCGACGAATCACGCGCACAATACGAGCGGCTGATCGAAGTGTTTCGCGCTCACGACATCGGTTATTTTTTCTACAACGGCGGAAACGATTCGGCGGACACCTGCCTCAAAGTTTCGCAAATCGCCGACAAACTGGGTTATCCGTTGCAGGCGATTCATGTGCCGAAAACGGTTGACAACGACCTCGCGCTGACCGACAACTGCCCCGGTTTCGGATCGGTTGCAAAATATGTTGCGACGTCGATGCGCGAAGCGGCGTTTGATGTGGCGTCGATGTCCAAAACGTCAACGCAGGTTTTCGTGCTGGAAGTGATGGGGCGTCACGCCGGCTGGATTACCGCAGCCGTCGGTCTTGCCGCCGACAAAGAAACGCCGGTTCCGCTGCTGCTGCTTTTTCCGGAAATCGCGTTCGACGAAACGAAGTTTCTCGCCGCCGTGCGCAACAAAGTCGATGCATTCGGCTATTGTTGCATCGGTGTGTCGGAAGGATTGCGCGACGCTTCCGGCAGACTGATGGCCGAAGTCGGTACACGCGATGCGTTCGGTCATGCGCAACTGGGCGGTATCGGTCCGCAAATCGCGCAACTTGCCAAAGCGAAACTGGGCTACAAATACCATTGGGCCGTTGCCGATTATCTGCAACGGGCGGCGCGTCATCTGGCGTCAAAAACCGATCTTGAACAATCCTATGCGGTCGGTCGCGCCGCCGTGAAGTTGGCGCTTGCCGGACACAACGCGGTGATGCCTGCGATTGTTCGCACCTCGGAGACGCCGTACCGCTGGAAAATCGAACCGATGCCGCTGGCGAAAATCGCCAACCACGAAAAAATGCTTCCCAAAAACTTCATCACCCGCGACGGTTACGGAATTACCGACAAGGCGCGTGCTTACTTGACGCCGCTGATTCGCGGCGAAGCGCCGCCGCCGTTCAAAGACGGTGTGCCGCAATACGTGCGTCTGAAAAATGTGGCGGTTCCGAAAAAACTCAAAACCGATTTTGTGCCGTAGCGAAGATGTGCGTTTTAGAGCGGCTTCTCTTTACGAGCCTGCACTTTTTACCCTCTCCCCCTGCCCCTCTCCCACAAGGGGAGAGGGGAGCAAAGCGCAACGCCCGAAGCACTCCGTTTGTATATCACGCTAGAGAGCGAGGGATGAACGGGTTTAATCGGCGTCGAAAAATGGTGCGCAAAGGATGGCTGATTCTGTTTCTACCGTTCTTGTTCATCTTCGCGTCTGCTCAGACTTACGCGATGGGCGAGGAGGAGAAGATAACCGCGCTCATCACGTCGATCAAGGACACGCCGGAAGGGACGCAATTCATACGAAATGGAAAAGCACACAGCGTCGATGACGCGGTGTCTCATCTCAACCTCAAGTACTCAAAGGCAAAATCAAGAATAAAAACCGCTGAAGATTTTATCAAACATGTCGCCTCCGGTTCTTCTGTTTCCGGAGAGGCGTATCTGATACGGTATCCCGATGGAACGACCATAACCGCGTTAGCGTTTTTTACGGAAAGGTTGCGTAAGCTGAAGGGTGAGAAGTAGGGGGCAGAATAACGTCGTAGGCTGGGATGGAACGAAGTGGAATCCCAGCATTTTAGATGGGTTTTTGTTGCTGGGATTACGCTACGCTCTATCCCAGCCTACGGCTCTTTTCGTGGTTAAAAAGGGTTAAAACGCCCCCAACGCAGCAGCCTTCTGAACCCAGGCCGCTTTTTCTTCTTCCGGCAACGGCTTTAGCCAGACGACCATTAAAGGCGGTCGGTCGGTGTGGACAAAGCCGACGCGCAGATCGACTTGTTCGGCCAGTTTGTCGCCGACGACTCCCCAGATCGCCAGAGCGTTCTCGCTGATCGCGGCAAAACTTTCGCGCTGCAAGTATTCGGCGACGCCGCCCGCTTCTCGAATGATTCGGCGGTGCGCGGAGGGAATGCGTCGATAGCGACGATCATCAATCACCAGTCCGCCGCACAGATAGCAATTTTCCCAAGGGGTTTGGTGAACGTAGCCGACCGGCATCGTGGTGTTTTCGTCTACTTTATAAAACGCGACGAAGTGTCGAGGCATGTCGGGAAAGGTGGGCGTATTGAAGCGCCGACGAAAAAGATCGCCGACAAAAAATTCGGCGTTCGCTATTTCCGTGACGCAAAGAACGTCCGAGATACGGGAGGCCGCGTAAGGAATTTGAGAGGATGCGTCGCGCTGCTCCTGCCTTGCCCCCTTTTCAAAGGGGGTGTCCGTCGAAGACGGACGGGGGTTTGTCTCGCCTTTAACGATCAGCCGATTTTTCAGCAAGCGTTTTAAAAATTTCATGAACGGTCTCCAAGATCAGAAAAAATCTTCCCAAATTCTTCGGGAGTGCGCCAGTGTTGACCGCACACGTAACGGGGCAGCGCCCAAAGGTTGCTGTTTCGCGTGACCGGTTCGCCGCCGGTGCCGAATGCCGCCAGTTGCCGATGCTCTTTTTCGTAATTCGGAAAGTATTCGTTGACGAGGTAATCCGGGGCGTGGCCGTACGGATAAGCAAACAAGGGTGTGGCGACTCCGCCGGTCACCGTATCGAGATAATCCTGCGCGGCGCGTATTTGCTGATCGGCGTCGGCGTAAGTGTTGATCGCGTGAAAGGCGCCTTTGATGTTGTCGGCCTGGCACACGGTATCGAGCGTTTCGTAGGTGTGATCCCAACTGTGGTTGCCGATTCCGATGATGCCTTGTTGTGCGCACTCGCGCCACCAGCGATCGCATAACTGGTTTTTCCCAAGACAGCCCTGGTCGATGACTTGGCGGGCGGTTTCGGAAGCAATCATGAACGCAACGGTTGAAGCGGCGTTTGGAACAACTTTACCGACAACTGTTTTTTGTAAGAGGTTCTGGCTCAAGATGGTGTGAAAACTTTTGACGAACCCCGCGTCTTTGTGTTCCTGATCGAAGTAGTCGAAATCCATTCCGTCGTCGAAGGTGATGCAAACGAGTTTTCCCGTTAAAAGCGCATCGTTTCCCTGGCGAAGCGCCAGCGCCAACGCGAGAGGTGAAAGCAGCCGGTACTGTGCGTGTAGAAGATAACGCAAATCTTCTTCCAGCGCGGTGTGGTTGTTTTGGGAATAAGCGGTTCCCCAGATGTGGGAGCTGTGATAGCACAATACCGGCACGGCCATCCGCTGATGGATGTCCAGTTTTTTCTTCTTGAAAAGTTTTTTCAGGAACGGCATGACGGGAAGATAACGGTTCGTGTCGGGGCGTTGAAAGGAATACGTTGAAGTTCGCCGTATAAAAGAAAGTTTGTTTGGTCAAAGACAAGATAATTTTTATTTTAACCCGAATCGCTCTTTTCCCGCGTCTACCTCACTACAATATCCGAGCAACCCACATGGGGTTATTTATGAAAAAGATTATGAACCCAGTTTTCCCGTTTTTTCTCTTTCCTTCCTGTTTAAAAAGCCATGGTTCCGGCAGCCGTTCTGGACGATACAACACAGGCGTTTTCCGCTTTCGCGCCTTGCTTTTATTTTTGTTGCCGGGATTGTTGAGCATTTCCGATTTCTCGCAGGCCCGCTGCCAGTTTTTTGGTGTGGAAAACGGATTTGCTCACGCCAGCCAGCACTTACCGGCCAATGCGAAAGGCGTCCTGTTTTTGGTTGATGGGCCTCCTGACGGTTATTTGGTGCGTAGCGGAAAACTTAAGGGCGCTCTGGTTCTGTCCGAAATGGGTCCCGCTTTGTCGGACAAGAATTTTTTTTTCGAGGAACGAGACCCCTCATCAATCATGACCCAAGTCTTCGGCGGCAAAAAACGGAAGGCCACTGTTACCAGAGTGCCGTTGGAAAAATTCAGAGTGCCATTGGAAAAGCCTCAAAAGTATTTTGCCGCGAAAACTCCCGGCTTGGCTCGGTGTGCCTATGAGTATCGTTTTAGCCTGGATCCCTGTGAGGAAATTGAAACCAACCAAGATCAGCTCATTGCGCAAGGTGAGCTGTACGATGCTACGCAGGAGCTAAACAAGGCGCACGGCCTTTTCCGTATCTCCCCGGCAAAAGGATTTCTTCCCGGAAAAGAATATAGAGTGCGCTATTCCGGTCCTCTAAAAGAGAAAGAAGATGTCGGAGTTAGTTATCGGCGCAAGACGACAGTCACCATCGACAAAACCCCTTGGAACCCCCTTGCTCAAAAAGTAGCCAGTTTGATAATCGATAATTCCGTAGTCAAATTTAAATTTCCTCCTGCCCTGCTCCCTTATCAGGATTACCTGTACACCTATATGCTATTGAGTCTCGATGGTGGAACGCGCCCCTATGTTTCCATTCAAAGCGTAAGAAATCAGGAAATGTGGGAAAGCGGGAAGGCGAAGAGGACCACTGATTCGCTTTGCCCGCCTGACCATTCAACATGGAAGAAATGGATGCGAGCGAGGAGAGAATACAGCAACTACTACGCCTCGGAACCCAACGTTTTTTCAGAGAGGGCCTGCCATAAAGCAAAAGGGCTGCTGGGTTTTTTTGAAGTGGAAGATACTTTTTGGGAATCGCCAGAGATTAGCGTGAATTGTCACTGAGGTTTTCAGGAAGCACTGATTTATCCCTGGTTTTCTTCCTTCTCTTGCAAGGGACGAGGGAAAAAGTATGTGCGTTTAAACCGAAACCGCGCCAGTCAAAATCAAGCAATTTTTATTTTAACCCGAATTGCTCTTTTTCTGCGTCTACCTCCACGCAAGCAACGGCGGCGCTGAAAACCCTTTCCGCACCGCCTCCCCTTTTATCTTGCTGATTTGGAGGATTTTATGAACACCTCGTATTGCAAACCTTGTTTCGCGTTTTTTGCTTCGCTTCTTTTGGCGCTGTTTTTGAGCGGATGCGACACGACATCGTTGAACGGCTCCTCGTCGTCCGCCGCACAGAATACACAGACCAAGCCGCTTCCGCCACCGGAAGAGGAACCCCAGTCGCCGGAAGTGACACCCCCGCCCATATCCCCTTCTTCCGTTCGGGCGCAACTGATGGCGCCGGAAAGTCATGCCTCCGCTACTACGGCAAGACCAAGCCCCGCGCTTCCGCAGATGGAAGCAAAAATGCGGGAAGACAGAGATGCCGCCATGTCTGCCAGAGCCGTTGAAGTGGAGGCGCGAAGATTTTTTCCTGCGCGCGAAGTCTCGCCCCAGCCATACTATCAAGATGTGCCACGCGAACAATACGAAACGCTGTCGGAGAGCGAAATCAAGTCCGTCGCTAGCGATCCCGTATCGACATTCAGCATCGACGTTGACACCGGCGCTTACGCCAATGTCCGCCGTTTCCTCAACAACGGGCAATTGCCACCGCACGGCGCGGTTCGGGTGGAAGAACTGATCAATTATTT
>JAITMH010000128.1 GCA_031277445.1 Burkholderiales bacterium | reverse complement strand
ATCGGCTGACTGTCTTGACGGATAGGTGATAGATCGCCATGGCGCTGCCTTTGCTTTTGGGGTCGAGGGGCGAAGCCCCCGCGCACGCAAACTCGGAGAGTTTGCATAAGTGCGCCCTTGCCGTTTATTGACGGCGCGGGTCACGGGATCAAAGCTACCACCATCGCCTTCCGTAAGTTGTCCTTTTTTCCGGCGGCAATATCAAAAGCATTGGCATCTGTATCGTATCCGCAACAACAACAAAATTATTTGACTTTGAAACGATGTTAGTAAAGAGCAGTTTAAGTTAGTTAACGTGCTCTTAGGTAAGTCTGGCGCAGTTAAGAAAGCTTCTTTTCCCGGGGCGAGTTTGATACGCTGTTAATACAAAATTTCTTGGGAATGAAATGAGTGCCATCACCGAAAGAATCGCTACCATCGACGGCAAAATGGAAAAGCTAAAAGCACAGAGGCTCGCTCTCGCGCAAAAAGAAAAAGCGCTGCTTAATCGCCGCAGTCGAAAAGATGAAACGCGGAAAAAAATTCTTCGAGGAGCGGCTGTCTTGGAAATGATAGAAAAAGGCTCCATCGACGCTGAAAAATTTCACGCTTTTCTTGATGGTTTTTTGACGAGAAAAACTGACCGGTTGCTGTTTGGCTTCTATGTCGAAACGAAAGCGGTGAAAAAATGAAAGGCTACAGAGAAGACCCCTCGCTGCTTTTTATTGCCATGGGCGGCGCATTTGTCGCGGCTGTCTTTTTTTGTATTACGGTAGCTTTCGATCCGTTGCATTTTGTACTTTTTGGAAAGCCTGTCGGTGGTCAAGTCTTCAGTTTTACCGTCGGCTTTACCCTCTTTTTGCTGGTTTTCTCGTTCGTGGCTTACGCCATAGCAAAGATTCTTTATTTTCTGGATGAGGCAAAAGCGATCAAAGAATTTATCGAGGACGAAAAAGAAGATGAAGCTATCAAAAAAGAGGAAAGGGAACGGGCGCTTTTACGCGACAACGGCAAAAAAGAATTTAGTGGGCTGGCACTCGGTTATTCGGCCGGATTGCTTTATGACCGCGCCGCCGAATTCGGTATTCCTCCCGGTGAAGCCATCACCCTTCCCCCTGATTCTTGCTGCCAAAATATCTTCATCGCGGGCGGGATAGGCCAGGGTAAAACTACCGCCTTGATCAACCCTATATTGCTACAAATTTTTCGGTCAGATTGCTCGGCCATCGTATTTGACGTAAAAGGCGATTTCCGGAGAGAAGTTGATGCTATCGCCAAGCTGGTTGGTCGGGATTACAAGGTGATTGGATGCGGCGGCGATGGGTCACTGACGATCAATCTTTTCCGAGACGTCACGCCAGAACTCGCGTCATCGTACCTCAAGTCGTGCTTTGTAGCGCGTGGCGGCGCCACTGGCGACGGCGCATTTTGGACTGACACGGCGGTCGAATACTGCCGTGAGTTGCTCCATTTAATCGAGTTGACCGCACCGGAAGATTATTCAATCGCTGGTCTCTCCCGAACTGCTTTTTCGAGCGAGAAAAAGGAAAATCTCTTGAAAATTGGCATTGATCGCGCAGAGCGTGGGGAATTCAAGGGCGATGATCTCTCGTTGTGGAATAACGTGTTTGATTATTTTTTGGCCTTCGCCGAAAAAGATGAAAAGCTGAAGAGCAATATCTTAGTCACGCTTGAGTCGGTTCTTAGCCAATTCTCAATGCCCGAGTACGTCCGCGCATTCTCTTCTGCCGAAGAGACACAGAGAGAGGCGAATTTTGATGACCTGTTGAATGAGCCAACGATTTTTTTGGTGCAGCTTCCGCGCACCCTCGGCGAAGGCGCACGATGGGCAAATCTGCTCATCAAGCTTCGATTTTTCACTGCGATGGTTACTCGCCGGAGCCAGAAGGATGTCAACCAGTCCCGCCATGTTGCGTTTTTTGCTGACGAATATCAGGAGATTGTGGACGCGGTCACTGACCCTGATTTTTGGGCGATTTCGCGTGCCAGCAAGTGCTTTGGGGTGGTCAGCATGCAAGGTGTCGCCTCGCTGATCAACAAGACCGGAGCCATTGCCGCTGATGCCATCCTCCAGAACTGGCGGCAAAAAATCATGTTACTGACCGAGGATAAAAAGACGATTGAGGTTATGCAAGCCCTACTTGGCAAAGGCGATGCGCGTGTCTATTCAGTCAGCGACAGCCAAGGCAAAAGCGTGAGCCCTGACGGAAAATCGCGGTCCCAAAGCGAAAACAAATCGCAAAGCGCCACCGTACAGCAGCGCCCGTACATTGATCTGGCCGATATCCGCGCCCTGACCAAAGGGCAGGCCGTCCTCCATGCCGTAGTCGGGCATGAAGTCAAAGCCGATGTGATTGATGTGCTTCCGCTATCCGCAGAGCATTTAAAATACATAAATCACCGAAGGAAAAAACATGAGCCGTCAACAAGGCCAGAGAGAATGGATAATCCGACCAGAGTCACAAAAGCCCATCCTTCCAGCGCGACGAAGTCTGCGGATTAAGGTATACCTAGTCATGATCTTGGTTGGGATTTTCACTGCCGAATTTTTAATTCGTTTGTCAGGCTAAGCGCTTCGCGGCATGTCGTCGGGCGGGATGACCGCCCGACCGCCTGATCGGCGGCAAGCGACACATGCCGCTCGGTGCACAGAGTCATCGGGCAGACGCTGCGAGTCTATAAGGGGAAGTCTTGCCCACCACCTCGACAAAGCCGGAGCAGAGAACCAAGAGGAGAGATCACATGTACATGAATACTGAAAACAAATTATACTACTTATTACTTAGCCTGATCGAGCACCAGATGAGGCAGGGCGGCGAATTCCGAAACGGCTCTCATGAGCCGATACGGACACCTGAGGAAGCTGCCAATACGCTTTTTCTTCCTTCTCTTTTCTTGGCGCAAGAACTCTCCAAGTCCATGGGTGACGGCGGATTTGGATATCATTTTGTTAGTACCGATGCCCCTAACCCGCTTTTTCCGATAGCCTGCTACAAGGTTGACGACAGGCAAAAATTCTTCGCCATCGCGCCGTTTCTAATTGATGTGTTTATGGATTATGTGCAACCGCGCAGCCATGATCTCTGTAATCTGTTCGGTTCAGCCGAGGCATTCCAACAACTACCGCGAACACAATAGGAGAAAAAGAAATGGCTCTCGTGCTTTGGATCGTCGCTCTTGTCGGATTTATTGTTGCTCTTTTTCTTGTACCCGAAGGGGCAGAGCCGATGGTTTTTGCTATTGGTGGGGGTATTGCGCTTACGGTATGGGTAAGCGCGATTGCGGGTCACGAAAACGATGACGATCCTTTTTGAAGGAAGAAAAAACAAAGCGCCCCGAAGGGCGCTTTGTTTTTTGTGGGGATTGGCTCCATAGCGGTTCCCAAAAACTCACAACTACCAGGCCGTTGTGATGGCCTTTGCTGCGCCCCCATGATACCTGATCTTTTGGTTTTGTCAAAAGTGGTAATTTTATGGTGTTTTTCGGTAAATTTATGGCGTTTCCTGTAAGTTAAGGCGATCATGGTGGACTATTCGGCAATGGCTGCGACAATGTCCTCCCTCTATAGACCCCCAGTGCCTGCCTGATGACTCTGTACACCGAGCGGCATGTGTCGCTTGCCGCCGATCAGGCGGTCGGGCGGTCATCCCGCCCGACGACATGCCGCGAAGCATTTTTGAACACCTCTGGGCGTTTTAAGTCCGTTGAAGCGTTTGCCTGATACCTTGACCTACCCTTCGTGCTTTAATCGCCCCTGAGAGGCTGTAATCGCGTTAAAAGTGCATCAGCCATTTCACTTCTACCCACCAAAGCCGGAGCAGATTTATTTTCCGCTTTTCCGGTGCAGTAGCGGTACAGCACCCCACTTTTCCTAACTTCGTTAAAATGCGCTAAACTAATGTTTATAAACTGTTTTTAACTGCACTAAACTAACCGTAAATTTACTTACCAATCAACAACTTAACGCAACTTTTGCCGATTGTGATTCCGGTTGTCGTGGGTTCGAGCCCCATCAGCCACCCCAAAAATCAAAGGGTTACGTGTATCTGAATAGAATTTCGGAAGATAACGTAACCCTTTTCGTTTTCTTGCGCCGCGTCTCTCGTTACGCACGATCAAGATAACGCGCCATGACCCGATAGAGGTCGTCACACAATGCGCTGAAATCGCCACGCGCCGCAACGTCGGCAATGGCCTGTGCGCTCATTTGCCGGTAATGATCAGGGTCGCCCGTCAACCGCAAAACCGCATCCGCCAATATCTCCGGATCGAGCATTTTCGGCGGCGCCAGATGGTCTTTGTCCGGCCAGTAAACAAGCGGTGAAGGATCTATCGGCGCTTGCGTCATCGCATGGTACGCTTCATGCGACAAGGTCGGCGTGATGCACATTCCTGTCACGCCATCGCGCACCGCTTCCGGCAAACCATCAATGGCCGCAGCGATCACCGGCACGCCCCAGGCCGCCGCTTCGATACAGGTTAACCCGAACGGTTCGCGCATCGACGCGCTGATATAAACATCAATCTCTTGATAAAAGCGCGACATGTCATCGAGCAAACCGACCAGTCGAACTTTCCCCTGTAACCCCTGTTTTGCGATCAACGCCTCAAGCGTTGCCCGTTCCGATCCCGTTCCGGCGATAACGGCGCAAGCATCAACGCCGCGTGCGCGCAGTGCTTTAACGGTTAATACCAACAAGCCGAAACATTTCACCGGCACCAGCCGACCGGCGCCTCCCAACACCAATGGTCGGTCGTTTTTCAATGTGCGCGGTTCTGTGGCGCCCTTGGCGGACAACACACCGGGACACAATGCGTTCAAGCACACGTCCACCGGTTGCGTCATCTGATATTTCAGTTGCAGTATCCGTCTGGCCGCCTGCGATACGGCGATCACGCCGTCGATACGCCGAAAAAGCGCCTCCGCCAATGCAGGCGTTTGTTTGTACCAGGCACCGCCATGTTCGTAATGCAGCGCCGGACATGGCCAGCGACGGTCTTGCGAAAATGTCCGAACGTCGATGAACTGGTTCCAGATTAAAATCAAATCAGGCTTTATTTTTCGGATCAGCCGTTCACGGTTGGCGGCACGTAATGCCCTTGGTCGTCGCGGCAAAGGAAGCCCTGAAAAAGCATTGATCCCATAAATTTGCGAGTGACGAAGAATCGCAGGCGCAAGCGTCGGCGCAACAGTGCCATGATCGGCAACCGTAAAATGTTGCGCCGGGAACGGTGGCGGATGCGCCAGGAAATCGGCAAATATTCGCTCGACACCGCCAACCGTTCGCACGTTGACAAGATGCAAAAGACGTCGTGGCGTTTGCGTTTCCGCGCCTGTTCCAGAATTTTTGTTCTCGTTCACGTTTCACCCTGTCGCGGCGATGATCTGATGAGAACGGCCAATAGCATAATGAATAGCATTGTTGTTTCGCGGTTGAAAAACAATGCGTCCGTCAGTCCTGAAAAAACGTACACAAAAAGCACCCCCAGCAACGCCAGGTTTTTTGGTCTGGCACGCCAGCCCAGAACAGCTACTGCAGAATATACTAACAATAACAATGCCCCTCCAATGAGACCTCGCAACGACAGTTCTTCAAGCAGATCATTGTGCATATGAACCTTGTTGCCGTAGTGCAGCGCAACAGAATCCAAGTGATGCTGCTCGATTGCATCGCTGAGAACATCCGAACGCTTTTGATAACCGCCACCCCACAACGGCGTCTGCTTCAGCGCCATCACGCTTCCCCGCCACAACTCAAAGCGGGTTCCGAGTGAAGTCGCCCGATTTTCTCCCGAAACATACTGGGTAATATCGGTGTAAGCCTCCATCAAGCGCGGTTTGACCAGATAGGGATAAGAACCAACTAACACAACCGCCATCAACAGTGAAGCAGCGCCCAACACCTTCCACTTGCGGGCGCGTTCGCTCAAGACCAGCAACAATGCACCGCCGATAAAAAAACAAAGCAGCGCTGTTCGCGTTCCCGTCCACAAAACAATGCCCAACGCCAGCAAGCTGACGCAGGTCAACGCTCCCCAGTGTTTTCTTTCGTTGATTTGCCGCGTGAGTTGTAAACCAATGTATGCAAAACACACAGCAACCACTTCATAAGCAAGTATTGTCGCCCATCGTGTTCGCTCGATTCTGCCTTCTCCCAGTATTAACTCATTACCAACGGCAACAACAAGGCTGAGCATCAGCGTCGCACTCACTATGCGAAACCAGCGCTCATGAAAAGAAGGGCACCGTGTTGACAAGTACCCTATCAACAGAAGTCCCATCAAAAATCGGCTAGCTGTCCATAGATATACCTGTGAGGCATTCGTTTCAGGTAAGAAAGTCTTGATTTCTATAATCGTATGAATACCCCGGTAAAGCGCAAAGAAAGCCAGCGCCGCCAGCAGAAAAAGCACACCGTTGTCAGGGCGCCTTCTGTCCAGCGCCCATCCGATCCCGGCCAATCCGCACGTAAAATAAAAAATCTTGCGAGCCTCAGCCGGAAACGGTATGGCCAATAACAAAACGGTCAGAGACAGGCCATAAACGATCCATTCCACCCAAAGCGTTTTTGTCGTGCCTTCTTTCGGGCTGCCGCTATGTTTCATGCTGTTTCCGCTGGCGCAATTCTTTTCTGTTCTGCAAAAACAGGCGTTTGTGGCTAACGCCAACATACGGCGACACTAAAAAAGCAAGCGGCGGAATCGCTCTCATGAGAGACTCAATGTCTTTTCGGCTGTCCTCGCTTAAATCTTTTACGTTGTCCAGCAAAATACGGCACTGTTTCACGCACCGCGCTTCGAAAAGACGTTGCTGGTAAGCGCTTTTAACATTCTTCTTCAATTTGTCAAGCACCGACAACATGATTTTCGCTTTGGCATCATTCAACGCGGTAGAAAGACTTTTTTCATGCTGACGATAGAAATAAATCGACGCATTCGAAACCAGAATACGCGGCGACTGGTTAAGAAGGTCGGGAGCGATGAAAATATCTTCGTAGCTGCTCATCTCCGGAAAACGCAGCGCCTCGAACAACCGGCGGGAGAAAAGACAGCCGGTCAAATGCCCCATGTAACGTCGGCGTCGCAGCAATTCTTCCCAAAAGGTGGTCACCGCGACAGGAGAAAAAGCGGCTGTTTCCACTCGCTGCGGCGTCAACGCCCCGCGAAAGCGGCGCAACGGCGTCACCACCATTTCAGCCGATTGTTCCTGAGCGGCTTTCAGCAGAAGTTCGCAAGCATTGGGCGCCAACACGTCGTCGCCGTCAACAAACATCAGATAAGGCGCTGTCGCCAAATCCAATGCTGCGTTGCGCGTTTTACCGACGTTGCGAAATGAAACATGGCGAACTTTGACGCATGCGTACTCTTTGGAAAAAGCGTCGATTTGTTCGCCTGTCGCGTCCGTCGAAGCGTCGTCGATCAATACCACTTCAAGAGGGTCCATCCCGACCGTCTGCGCACGAAGCGACGCCAGCGTTTCGGGAAGATACGCCGCCTGATTGTGCGCTACCAGAAGGAGGGAAAGTTGAGGTTTCATTTGTTTGTTGTCAGACATTCATTTCAAACGGATGATTCCTCGTGAAACTGCAAGTGATGCAACCGCGCATAAACGCCTTGCTGCGCCAACAAAACACGATGCGTTCCCAATTCGATGATCCGACCGCGTTCCATGACCGCGATCCGGTCGGCGTTCTCGATGGTTGACAAGCGGTGCGCGATCACTATCGTCGTCCTGTTCTTCATCAGATTTTCCAGCGCCGCCTGCACCAGCCGTTCGGATTGCGTATCGAGTGCGCTGGTGGCTTCGTCCAATATCAAAATCGGCGCGTTCTTGAGCAAGGCCCGCGCAATGGCCAGACGTTGCCGCTGCCCGCCCGACAAGCGCACGCCTTTCTCGCCGATCAGCGTATCGAAACCTTCCGGCATCGCTTCGATGAAATCAAGCGCATTGGCCGCCCGCGCTGCTTCAACAATGGCTTCGTGGTCGGTCGCTTCCTGTCGCCCGTAAGCAATGTTCGCGGCCACACTGTCGTTAAGCAACACGACATCCTGACTCACCAATGCAATTTGTGCGCGCAAACTGCCCAGCGTAATATCGTTGAGCGGTATTCCGTCAAGCAGAACTTCTCCCGACTGCGGAACATAAAATCGCGGGATCAGACTGACCAGCGTCGTTTTTCCGCCGCCCGACGGCCCCACCAGCGCCAGCGTTTCCCCCGATTCAATGTTCAGCGTAATGCCGGACAATGCGTCACTTTCTGCTCGCGCATAGCGGAAACTCACGTTTCGGAAAGACAGCGTTCCTTGTATTTCGCTCAACACGCGTGTTCCGTAATCCGGTTCCGGTGCTTCGTCGAGGAATGAAAAAACGCTCTCGGCGGCAGCCAGCCCGCGTTGCAGCGAAAGCGTCACGTTGGTGATGCGTTTGATCGGCGCGAACACCATCATCATCGCCGTCACGAACGTGACAAAACCGCCCGGCGTCAGTGCGTCCTGCCGCGCCAAAACGCCCGCGTAATACAACACCGCCGCCAACGCGCAAGCAATGATCAGTTGCGTGACGCCGGTGTTGATCGCCGATGTTGCCCGTTGTTTAACAAGGTTCTGGCGAATCGCTTTGGCGCCCTCGGAAAAACGTCCGGTTTCATACGTTTCGCCGCTGTAAATTTTGACCACGCGCTGACACTCGATACTTTCTCCTAACACTTGCGTCAGTCGCCCCATTTGTTTCTGACTTTCGCGTGACAGTCCGCGCAACCGGCGGCTGATGTACTGGATGCAGATCGCTACGGTTGGAAATACGGTGAAACACACCAGCGTCAATCGCCAGTCGGTGTAAAGCAGCAAGCCGAACAACCCCAACACCGTCAGGCCGTCCTTGACGGTAATGGTTATCACGTTGAAACCGGCTTCGGTGATCTGGTTCACATCGTTCATCACCCGCGACACCATTCGCCCCGACGACTGATTTTCATAATACGTCACCGGCAGTCGCAGCAAGAGCCTGAACATTTCCTCGCGCAACCGTTGCACCAGATGCCCGGACAACCAACTCGTCGCGTATTCGTTGACGAAACTCGACACCCCGCGCAACAGAAAGAGGCCGATAATCGCCAGCGGCACCCACACCATCGTCGCGGGGTCTTTGCCGACAAGACCGCCATCGACCAACGGCTTCATCAGCGCCACAAAAGCCGGTTCAGTTGCCGCAGCGATGGTCATCGCCAGCAACGATACCGCAAACACTTTCCAGTAACCGCGCAAATACCCAAGCAAGCGCTTGTAAAGCATCCAACTGTCGACGGTTATTTTTTTAGGCGGCGGCATGTCGTTTCATTGTGAAAAGAAAAACGAAAAGCAAAATGAAAAGCAAAGCAACGCCCCGAAAAAATCGGGGGTACTGCGGTGATTATAAAGAAGCGGGCGGCGCTCTTCCATCGCAATAACGCTTAAAGCGTCTTTTCTTCCGTGTTTTTGGGGTAAATCCGCACCATGACGATCCGCGGCCCCTTCATTTTCTTGACCACGGCGTCAAACCTGTCGAATTCGATTTTTTGCCCTTCCTCAGGAACATCGCCCAGCTTCTGCATAATCAACCCGCCCACGGAATCGACGCCCGTTTCCTCAATATCAATGCCCAACGCCCGTTCCAGAGTGAAAATCGGCAAACTGCCTTTCCCGATCAGCGTACCGTCGTCGAGTTGCGCCCATTCTCGTTGCGACTGCCGGAATTCATCGCGGATCTCTCCGACCAGCGCGCCCAGCACGTTATCCATCGTGATAAACCCGAGAGGACGCCCTTTCTGCGTCGTCACCACCGTAAAATGCGGTGCGCCCTGACGAAAACGCCGCAACAGTTCGGTCGCCGGCAAATGCGTCGAAACCGTCTCAATTGGTCGCGCCAGCGCCTCAAGCGATACCGACTCACCGCGCTGAACGGCATGAAACACGTCCTTGACATGAACGACGCCTTCCACATGACCTTCTTTGTCGAGATAGGGATAGCGGCTGAAGCGGTGTTCGACCATCTTTTCCAGATTCTTGTCGAGCCCGTCCCTAGCCGACAACACCACCATCTCATTGGCCGGACGCATCAAATCGCCGACATCGAGATCACGAAAATCGAGCGCCTGCGCCAGCACTTTCCAGTCGTCGCCGGTCGCGTGAGCATCGGTGCGCGAGCTGCGAAAAATAACCTTCAATTCTTCCGGCGAATACTGGCTGTCCTGAAGCGTTCCAGTATCAAGCCCCATCATCCGTAAGAGACGATTCGCGCTGTGATTCAAAAACCAGATCGCCGGATACATCAGCCAGTAAAACGCATACAGCGGAAACGCCGTCCAGATGCCGACCTTTTCCGCTTGACGAATCGCCAGCATCTTCGGCGCCTGCTCGCCCACCACAATGTGCAAATACGAGATCGTAAAGAACACGATAAAGAACGAGAGACCATGCAAAACGCTGGCGTTTTCGATGCCGATTGCCAGCAGCACCGGGCGAAGCAACTGCGCAAACGCCGGTTCGCCAATCCACCCCAACCCGAGCGACGCCAGCGTAATTCCGACCTGACATGCCGACAAATAGGCGTCAAGACGCTCGTAAACCTTGAGAAGAATGCGTCCGCGCCAGCCGTAAATTTTGGAAATCGCCTTGACACGGGTTTGACGCAGTTTGACCAGCCCGAATTCGGCCGCCACGAAAAACCCGTTCAACAAGACCAACAGGAAAGCGATAAAAATGAGGAAAAGGTTCTGCCCCATAAGCCGGGAATCCCCCGACTCCTTTTCGGAAAAGAGAAGCCGCTATTTTGCCTGATCAGCGCCGGAATGTCTTGTGGGTATTCCCAAAAGCTTTTACAATCATTTCCCATATTTCTTAGGAAAAGCGCTCGAGGAGACTCAGCATGCATATCGTCATCGGCGTCATCACGGCTCTCGCTGGTCTTATCTGGGCGTTGGTTGCCTTGCGGCGCTCGGGCATGGATCTGGATTCGTTCAACCCTTTCGCCTGGTACCGTCGCTACCAATGGAGGAAAAATTTTCATGCACACCCGGCCATGACCGCCGACAACCCGATGGATGTCGCCGCCGTAGTTCTGTTGCATACGGCCAAACTGAAAGGGGAATTGACGCGTGAAACCCGGCAAACGCTGTTCGATATTTTTCAGGGCACTTTCAAGATCGAAGAAAGAGAGACGAACGAGCTTTTTTCGGCAACAAGCTTCCGGTTAAAAGACGGGTTGTTTGAAAAACATGTTTCCCGCTTTATCGAAGAGCGGTGGAATGCATTGACTATGGCGCAGGCGCAACAAATCGTCCCGCTTGTCCAGAAAATTGCCGAGCTTGATGGAACGCCCTCCCCCTCGCAAAGCGACTTCATTTCCCTTCTGAAAGAAAAAACGCTGCCGCCGCCCGGCACTTCTTGGTAAACTTATTTTTGTAAACTTAAACTTTTCGCATCACTGTTGAGCAACCCCGACCGGAGCAGACAATGCAATGGGAAGACATCCGTTATTTTCTCGCGCTGGCGCGTCATGGCAGCCTGTCTGCCGCTGCACGTGCGTTGCAGGTTGATCATTCGACCGTCAGCCGCCGTGTCACCGCATTGGAAGAGACGGTACAACGCCGCCTGTTTGACCGGCTGTCACGCGGCTGGCAATTGACCGCCGAAGGCCATACGCTGTTGCCGCACGCCGAGCGTGTCGAACAGGAAATGCTTTCCTTTTCACGCGCCACACTCAACACCGTCACTGTCGGCGGCGGCGTCCGGCTTTCAGCGCCTTCTCTGCTGATCGACACGTTTTTAATCCCGCGACTTGCCGCACAACGCGCCCGCTGGTCGTTGATTGACCTTCACCTCTCCGGCGAAACGCGCTTTACCAACCATTTTTACCGCGAAACCGATTTGACCATTCGGCTGGGGCGTCCGCAAGCCGCCTCACTGGCCGCCCGCCGGTTGGCCGTCCTGGGTTATGGCCTCTATGCCTCGCCCGACCACTCGCGGAAACCGCCGGAAGACTGGTGCTTCATCGGCGCCGACGATAAGCTTCGCTACGCGCCCGAGCAACAATGGCTGGAAACCTTCAGCAACGGACGCCGCTTTGCGCTTCGCTGCGATCAGACTTCGGGAATGCTTGAAGCCGCCGCGTCCGAATTGGGCATCGCCGTTTTACCGCACTGTATGGCGCGCACCGTAAGCGCTCTCGTGCCGCTCGAAGGAAATTTCGATATTCCGTCGCGGGAAATCTGGCTGCTCATTCATCCCGACGCCCGCCGCATTCCACGCATTCAAGTCATGGCCGACTTGCTGATTGACCTCTTTCAGCACTATGCGCGTCTGCTGGAAGAAGGTGTGCCGCCGCCGGATTTGTTTTCAGAAAAATAAGAGGATTCTTATCATGCAAGATTCGTTTTCAACATCGCCAACCAGCATTTTACCGTCCGATGACCCTTTCCATTCATCCTTCGGGCAGCCGAACCATGACCATCAAACGCCCCCCGATACGGCCACCGAAAACCGTCTCCAGTTCGTCGGCTCCGGCAGCGAATATTTCCGCATCTGGATTGTCAATCTGCTCCTGAGCATTTTGACCCTTGGCATCTATTCGGCCTGGGCCAAGGTGCGGCGTGAGCAATATTTCCACCGCAATACGCTGCTGGATGGCAGCGGTTTCGACTATCACGGCAACCCGGTATCCATCCTCAAAGGCCGCATCATCGCCGTTGGGCTTCTGGCAATCCTGCTGTTCACCGAAAAGTTGGCGCCCGCGTATTACTTTCTGGTCTTGCTTCTGTTCTCGCCGCTAATCCCCTGGTTGTTGATCCGTTCCTTTATTTTTCGCGCCCGCAACACTTCATTTCGCGGACTGCATTTTGATTTTCGCGGAACCTACAAGGTTTTTTGCAAGGCGTTTCTCGGTTACATCCTGATCTTCGTTGTTCTGGGCTGGGCGATAAGTTACAGCGCTGAACAACTGGCCTTCGACGACCAGACAACGATTGAGCAATCCATCGACGATGAGGATGATGCCGAAGATGAGGAAGCCTTCGACGATGCCAATAGCACCGGAGAGGAAGATGCCATCGACGATGATGCTGCCGGTGACGAAACGAAGGTCAGTGTGCAACACGTCCTTTTGCTGGGATTGGCCTTTACCGGTATGTTTCTCCTGATGCCCGCCGTTGTAGGCACTCTCAAGCGCTTCCAGTTTAACCACCTTGCCTTTGGCGCTTCCGGTTTTCGTACCCAATGCCAACTGCCGTCCTTTTATGGCGTCTTCCTGCTCGCGCTACTGCCGCTTCTGGCGCTCGTGGTGGTATTCGCCGTTTGCCTTTCTGTGGCCGCTCTGGCGTTAGCCGGTTCAGGTTCGCTGCTCTTTGGAATGATGCCCATCGTTGGGTTATTCGCGATCTCGTTTTATCTGGCGCTTCTCATAACGCCTGCGGGTCTTGGTGCGCTTATCGCCAATCTGCTCTGGAACAACACCCGTCTGGAAAAACATGGCTTCTTAAGCGACCAGACTTTCTTGGGCATCGCCGGCATTACGCTTTCCAACTGGCTGCTGATATTACTGACCCTCGGCCTCTATTGGCCTTGGGCAAAAGTCAGAATAACCGCTTACCGCGCAAGCCACACCGCTGTACTTGTTGCGGGCGATCTGGATCATTTCGTCGCGGGTGCTTCGCGGGAAAAAGACGCCATCGGCGAGGAAATTGCGGATATTTTCGACTTCGATATCGCGCTTTAGGCCAAATATGTCTCTCCAAGCCTATTATTTCGATGGTCGCCATTCGCACCGCCAGCCCGTGCGCTTGAGCGTAAGCCACGCTTGTTTGCTGATCGAGGCGGAGAATAACGAACAACGCGCCATTCCGGTGGCCGACATTCGCGTTTCCGAACAGCAGGGACGTGCGCCGCGTACACTGCGCTTCGACGGCGACAACGCCTTTTGTGAAGTTGCGCAAAGCCCGGAACTGGACGCGCTGCTCACGGAATTGGGTTGCCGCGCCTCCGTGATTGTGCGCCTGCAAAATCGGTGGCGCTGGGTTCTTGCATCGCTTGCGGGTATTGCCCTGATCTTCACGGCGGGTTACCTCTGGGGGCTTCCCTGGGGTGCGGAGGTTCTCGCTCCGCACGTACCCATTGCCGCCATGCGCCCGGTTTCCAGCGCTGCCCTTGAGCAATTGGACAAATCGTTGTTCAAACCCTCTGCGTTGCCCGAACAACGGCGGGAAAAACTGCTGGAAGGTTTTCGGCAGTTCGCCGCGGTTGATCCCGACCTCGCGCCTTACGATGACGACCTCTCCCTGAACTTTCGCGCTGCGCCCAGAATCGGTCCCAACGCTTTCGCGTTTCCGGACGGAAAAATCGTGCTGCTCGATGAGCTGGCCATTCTGCACGACGATGATGAGATCCTTGCTGTTCTTGCTCATGAACTCGGACATCTCAGCAAGCGCCATGGCATCCGCCAACTCATTCAAACCTCAGCGATCGCCGCAGTCACCGCCGTTTGGCTCGGTGACGTTTCTGTTGCCACCACAGCGCTTTACACCACCCTGCTTAACTCAGGCTACTCTCGCGACATGGAGCGTGAAGCGGATGATTACGCTGCCGAAATGCTCCGGCACCAGAACAAATCCCCCGACTTGCTCGCCAGCGCCCTGGAAAAAATGGAGGAGGCGCACCGAAAGAAAACGTCCACTTCCGAACAAGACAGCAAAGACCATTTCCTGGACTGGATCTCCTCACACCCGAATACCAGTGAGCGCATCCAGCGTTTGCGGGAAAATTGAAGGCGCTCCACATGCCCGAGAGTCGCCTCGACTCGCAATGATGGCTGCCGCCAATCAAACAGCAAGGTTTTTATAACAATTTATGACAGTTGGCGCTGTTGCATTTTTTGCTCAAACAAATCTTTTCTGCGCCAAGGTCATGCCAAAACGTTACAAAGTGTCTTTTATCGTAGCATTATTATAACTATCTGTAGCTGCGTAACCCGCATAACACACCCCCTCAACTTCGCCTTAAAAACATTTACGATTTTGTGCGAATTCTTAATGGAGAAAGACATGAAGCGCGTTCTCACCTTTTTTGCGCTGCTGCTGAAACACGCTGGCACCTTGTTTGGGTCGGCGTTCGTGTTGTCCGGGCTGTTGTTGGCCATGCCGGTACTCGCGCAAGACACATTCACCGTCAGGTCTGCCGCTGATGGCGCCGCCAATACGGGCAACTGCGTAGCCAATAATCCCGCTCTATCCAGCAACTGCAGCTTGCGCGACGCGATTGCTGCCGCTTCCGCTGGCGACACCATCGTCTTTGACCTGTCCGCAAATTCTGTTATTACGTTAAACAGCGGCCAGTTAACATTGAATAGAAACAACCTGACCATCGACGGCTCCGGTAGCCCCGGCATCGCCATTAGCGGCGGTAGCGGCGGCAACACTTCACGGGTATTCGAGGTGCCCGCAGGGGTCACTGGTGTTGAATTAAAAAACCTCACCGTCAGAGACGGGAACCCCGGCGGCGGTCAGAATAACAATGGCGGAAATATTCTCAACGCCGGAACACTCACGCTCACCAACTGCACCGTGTCTAACGGTAGGCTCCAAGGCCAGAACTTCGGAGCCGGAATCTACAACGCAGATACCGGCTCCCTCACGCTGACCAACGCTACCGTGTCTCATAACAGAAGCACAAACGGCGCTGGCGGGATCTACAACTCAGGCGCCCTCACGCTGACCGGCACCACCGTACACGAAAACAACTGCAACGATGACGGCAGCGGAATCATCAATGCAGGCACGCTTCATGTCGTTAACAGCACTGTGGCCAACAACGGGGTGAGTCAATCCGGCACCGGTAGCGGGATTCACAACACGGGAACTCTCGTTCTGATAAACGCCACGGTGATGGGCAATCAAGGCGGCGGCGGGAACATCAACAACGCTACCAGCGCCTCTCTTAGTATGACCAACACGATTGTTCAGTCTTGTAGCGGTATTGTTGGTACCGACAACGGCGGCAATATTGATACGGGAGCCGTTTGCGGTTTTACACACGGTAATAGCAGCAGCAACGTCAGCAACGCCAACCTCGCTCTCGGCTCGTTGAGCAACAACGGAGGCCCGACCTTGACGATGCTGCCGGGCGCGGGCAGCGTAGCCATCGGTCATGGATTGCTAGGCACATGCACGAGTTCGCCGGTTAACGGCGTTGATCAGCGCGGCTTTCCGCGAGCCATTCCTCCCGCCACCAGCTGCACCAGCGGCGCGGTGGAAGTGTTGCAGTACACCGTGCTCTACGACGGCAACGGAGAGGACAGCGGCAACGTTCC
>JAITMH010000108.1 GCA_031277445.1 Burkholderiales bacterium | reverse complement strand
GCCGTATCAAGGACTTGCCATAAAGCGGACGGTTCATCTATCCCGCGTGTTTGCAGTTGTTCGCGTGCGTCGCGCTGTTTTTGCGCGATGGAATCAATGTCGTCGCTGCCATCTTTGTGCAGGTAAGCGCGGGCGGCGAGAAAAAGGGTTTCGAGCAACTGCGCTTTCCAGGGGTTCCACACTTTGGGACTGGTGGCGCGAATGTCGGCGACGGTCATCAGATACAGCGCGATCAGGCGGCGCTCTGAACCGACGCGCCGCGCAAAACGGGCAACGATGTCCGGGTCGGAGAGGTCTTCTTTTTGAGCGACGAGCGACATCAGCAGATGTTCGCGCACCAGCCAGACGATGAGCGCCGCGTCGTCTTTGGGAATCGGATGTTGCGCACAGAAGCGGCGGGCAACGAAGCTGCCGCGCAACGCATGGTTGCCGCCGCGACCTTTGGCGATGTCGTGGAACAGCGCAGCCAGATACAGAACTTCGGGGCGCGCAAAGTCGTTCATCAGGCGGGAGCACAGCGGGTATTCGTAGGTGTAATTGTCGTCTCTGAAACGCCGCAAATTGCGCACGGTCATCAGGGTGTGTTCATCGACGGCGTAAACATGAAAAAGATCGTGCTGCATTTGTCCGACGATGCGACCGAACGGCGGTAAATATTGTCCGAGAAGGCCGTAGAGGTTCATCACCCGCAGCGTGTGCAGGACGCCACGCGGCGCTCGGAAAAGTTCGATGAATTTGGCGCGGTTGATCGGATCGGCGCGGAAGGCGCGGTTGATTCGTGGGCGGGCGTCGTTTAGCGCACGCAATGTGCGGGACGAGAGGCCGACGATTTCAGCGTTGCGTTGCCAGTGCAGAAAGGTGTCGAACAGAGTCGATGGCGTATGCGCCAACTGTTGCGGATCGTCGATGTCGAGCAAGTCGCCGCGCTGTGTGAAATAAGTATCAAGCGACCGAATTTTCGGTGGCGGCGCAAAACGTTCTTCGAGAACTTGCAGCAACAAGGTGTTGAGGCGGCTGATGGTTTGCGCGGCGCGGTAATAACGCTGCATCAGAACTTCGGCGGGACGGCGCGATCCTTTTCCGGCGATGCGCATTTGCTCGGCAAGCGCAGTCTGGTGGTCGAAGATCAGCCGCTCTTCCGCACGGCCTGCCAGGTAATGTAGCCGGATGCGCAATGTATTGAGCCAGTGTTCGTGTTGTTGCAAAGCACGCGCTTCGGCGGCGGTGAGCAGACCATGATCGACGGTTTGCTTCCAGTGAGAACCGAAACCGGCGGCGCGGGTCAGCCAGCGCAATACGTGCACATCGCGCAAACCGCCGGGGCTTTCTTTCAGATTCGGTTCGAGATTGTAGAGCGCATCGCGGTATTTCAGATGGCGTTGCTCTTGCTCGAAACGTTTGGCCTCGAAAAAATGTGAAAAAGTGAATTGCGTCGTTAGCGTTTCCTCGAAGCGGCGGTACAGTGAGCGTGAACCGGCGAGGTAACGGTGTTCAATCAGCGCGGTTTGTGCGGTGATGTCGAGCGTGTCAATGTTGTGCAGTTCATCGAGCGTGCGCACAACGTGACCGGCGGCAAGTCCCGCATCCCACAACGCGGTTTCAAACCGGGCGAGGGCGGCGCGTGTTGCGTCATCGGGCGACTCCGGCAGGATGATGGCGGTGTCGATGTCGGAATGAGGAAACAGTGTGCCGCGTCCGTAACCGCCGGTGGCGATCAATGTGCCGCGACGGGTCACGGCGGCGGGCAACGAGTGCCACAATGCGCGAAGAAGATGGTCGATGAGCGAACTGTGCCGACGGAGCAACAGCGATGTGTCGGGACGCACGATGAAAGCGTTGCGCAAAGCGCGTCGCGCATCGCTCAATGCCGTTCTGTGCGCGGCCAGTTGTTCCGGCGTCAGAAAAGAGTCGGCAACGTTCATTCGGGGGCGTTAGAAAACAGCGGGCGGTGGCAGTGGCGCACCGGCGGAGACGGTAAGCACATCAAAACCATCGGCGGTGACGAGCACGGTGTGTTCCCATTGCGCCGACAAGGAATGATCGGCGGTCACGACAGTCCAGCCGTCGGCCAGTACACGCAGATGGTGGCGACCGGCGTTAATCATCGGTTCGATGGTGAAGATCATGCCTTCCTGCAATTCAAGGCCGGTGCCCGGAGTGCCGTAGTGCAGAATTTGCGGGTCTTCGTGGAATTGACGACCAATACCGTGCCCGCAAAATTCGCGCACGACTGAAAAATGGTGCGCTTCGGCGAAACGCTGAACGGCGTGACCGATGTCGCCCAGGCGAGCGCCGGGTCGCACGGTGCGGATGCCGCGCCACATGGCCTGATAAGTGATATCAACCAGACGTTTGGCCAGAATCGACGATGCGCCGACACAATACATCCGGCTCGAATCGCCATAAAAACCGTCTTTGATGATCGTCACGTCGATATTCAGAATGTCGCCTGCTTTCAGTTTCTTCGGGCCGGGGATGCCGTGACAGATCACATGATTGAGCGAAATGCACACCGACGCCGGGTAGGGCGTGTGTCCGGGCGGCGCGTAGTTGAGCGGCGCGGGTGTCGTGCCCTGAACGTTGACCTGATAATCGTGACACAAACGGTTGAGTTCGGCAGTCGTCATACCAGCCTTGACGTAAGGCGCGATGTAGTCGAGCACTTCCGACGCGAGCCGACAGGCGACTCGCATTGCGGCAATCTCGTCGGTGGTTTTGATCGGAACGGTCATTGGCTTCTCCGAGCATCGTCAACGGCAGTTTGTAAAGCGTCGGCAACATTCATGGCGGTCGGGACGAAAAATGGATGCGGCCATTATAACGGGTGCTTTTGCATTCTACGGTATGATAAGGCTAAGGATGTGTACAATGCAGATATCCTCTGTTTTTTCCAATCCGCCAGCTACGAACCCACTGCCGAACTCATGATCTCACGCCCTTCCCCCCGCCTTGGAGAAAAACTGGAACGTTTTGCGAACGTACTGGCGGTGGTGCTGGGCGCCGTCGCGCTGGCGGTGGCCGTCGCCTGGTGGACTTGGTACGCCCTGGGGCCGAAGCCCGTTCATATCACGCCGGCGCCTGTTGAATCGCCGGTTGCGGTGCTACGCGCTGCGCCGTTGTTCGGCAGTGCGCCGATAGCGCCAACGACAAATCCCGGAAACCTTGCTCTTGAGGGCGAACTGCGCTTGCTGGGGCTGATTGCGGAAAATGAGGGACAGGGTTATGCCGTGTTCCGGTTTGGGTTGGGCGTCTATATTGCTCAGGCGGGTGACGAGGTGGCCGGACAGGTGACGCTGACCCGGATTGAACCGAACGCGGTTATTCTGCGTGACGCCTCGGGCGCGGAGCGGCGGGTGGCGCTGCGGGCGGAAGAAAAAAGCACAGAAAAAAGCGAAGAAACTCCGACGGCGGGCAAGACGTCTTCCGCTGCGTCTGCTGTTGCGTGCATCCCGACTGGCTTCAAAGGTGGCGTCGTGCGTCTCAACACCGAATTGTTGCAAGGAGCGTTGATGCAACCGGAAACGTTTTACGCACTGCTGGAAGCCAAAGGCGGCGGTCTGGTTGTGCGAGCGGATAACGGTCACGCTGCGATGCTCGGTTTGCGCTCGGGCGATGTGCTGCAAAGCGCCAACAGTATTGCGCTAACACGCGCCGAAGATGTCAGCGCCACCATCTTGAAGCCATTGACCGCCGGACAAAGTGTTTTGCTCAAGGGAAAACGCGGCGATCAGGAAAGGGAATTGTTGTTGGTGAAT
>JAITMH010000024.1 GCA_031277445.1 Burkholderiales bacterium | reverse complement strand
CTCTCCCCTTGTGGGAGAGGGGCAGGGGGAGAGGGGTAAAACGGCTGCCTTTCCCCCTCTCCCGCCCCTTCGGGGCACCCTCCCCCGCTAGGGGGGGAGGGAAAAAAGTGTGCATGCTTTAACAGAAACCGCTCTAGCGACAGGTGTGGGAAAAACACGCGAGTACGCAACGCCTCAAGCACAACGACCGAGCATAAGCCTGACGGCCTTGGCCAGCTTGACAAGAAACCACCGCGCAACCACAATGCAACCATATCGCAACCGCCGCTACGGTGCCAACATGCCAACAACCCTGACCTTGAAGAACATTCCGGCCGAGTTGTATGAACAACTCAAGGCGTCCGCTGAAACGCACCGTCGCAGCTTGAACAGCGAAGCCATTGTATGTCTGGAGTCAGTTCTTTTACCGAGACACTTTACGGTGAGTGATCGCCTCGCACGCGCTCGCGCACTGCGCGCTGCGCTACCAAAGCGCAAGTTTCAGGCGAAGGATATTAGTGCCTACAAGCAAGAGGGGCGGCAATGATCGTCGTGGACAGCAGCGTTGTTGCTTATCTGTATTTGCCGGGTGACCACACCGCGCAGGCCGAAGCCTTGCTCCAGCGAGACCCCGACTGGATGGTGCCACCGCTCTGGAAAAGCGAGTTCCGCAGCATTCTTGCTGGCTACATGCGTCGCAAGGTGCTCACATTCGATGCCGCACGCGACCTGCAAATAGAAGCTGAAAGTCTGCTGGCCAGTTCGGAATACGGGGCGGACTCGCGTTTGGTTTTCGAGCTTGTACGCGAAAGCAACTGCTCAGCCTGCAGTTGTGAATACGTCGCGCTGGCGTTAACACTTGGCGTCAAGTTCGTGACGATGGACGCCAAACTTTTGAAAGCGTTTCCAAAGTACGCAGTGGCTCTTTCCGCTGCCTAACGGTTGAAGTAATCAGAGCGCTTTAGTGCGTCGGCTTGAATGAATTGTCAGGCATCGCTCTTTGCGGCCTCCAACGCAAGAGGGAGGTAGTGCGCCAGATTTTTTGCCTTGATGTCTTTTGCAGAGTGCAGCTTTATGTGTCTCCGGCCTTTGCCGACACCTTCAAGATGGCCGAGGGTGTCGGAGATTTTAGCGCCACTGACAAACTCTACGGAAACATGCTGTTTATAGGCAAATACACCGCAGAACTGCACGCCCGAGGAGAAAAGGATACCGCCGTATTTAACTTCCTCCGATACGGACGGAACGGTTTTCTTAACGAGCGCACGAACAGAATTGACCAGCGAGTATTGCTCGCCGTCAAGATGACGAATGTCATCGAGTAGTGCTTGAACGGTCTTTGTAGCCATGATGTTGAGCCTAATGTAAAAGGTTAGCGGCGACCGTAGGCCCTCCGCCTGAGCGCAAAACTAAACACCGCCTGATTCAGCGCACAATGCTTGGAGTATAGCAAAATCCCATTCCGCACTTGCGCATCGCCCCGTTTTGTCCGAAACTGCCCCCTCAAAGAGGAGCAACGCCATGAATGACCCCCAGGACGCTAACCCCGTCACCCTGACCGCGCTGAGAAATATGCGCACCGAAGGTCGCAAAATCGCCATGTTGACCTGTTACGAGGCCAGCTTCGCTGCGCTCCTCGACCGTTGCAGCGTGGATGCCCTTCTGGTCGGGGACTCGCTCGGCAACACTGTTCAGGGGCATAAAAACGTCCTGCCCGTTACGCTCGATCACATGGCCTATCACACCGAATGCGTGTGCCGAGGCGCGAAACACGCCTTCGTTCTCACCGACCTGCCCTTCGACACCTATCAGGAAAGCCCCGCCCAGGCCATGCGTAGCGCCGCTCGCCTGATGGCCGCAGGCGCACAGATGGTGAAACTCGAAGGCGGCGAGATCATGGCCGAGACTGTGCGCTTTCTGGTCGAACGCGGCGTGCCGGTCTGCGCCCATATCGGCCTCACCCCCCAGTCGGTGCACCAATTGGGCGGGTATCGTGTGCAGGGGCGCGACGACGCCGGGGCGGCCCGTCTGAAGGCCGACGCACTGGCGCTGGAACAAGCGGGCGCGGCTTTGCTCGTGATGGAAATGATTCCCGCCACGCTGGCCGGAGAAATCACTGCCGCAATGACGACGACGGCCACCATCGGCATCGGCGCGGGGCCGGAGTGCGATGGGCAAGTGTTGGTGATGCACGACATGCTTGGCGTCTTTCCCGGCAAGACGACGCGTTTCGTGCGCAACTTCATGCAGGGAGCCGCTACCACCATCGACGAAGCCATCACGGCTTACGTCACCTCGGTCAAGGATGGCAGCTTTCCCGCACTGGAACACTGCTATTAGAGCAACCAAGAAATTTACCGCAAAGAATATCTCACGCGAAGCCGCGAAGAAGAACGATCCCCTCTCCCGCTTGCGGGGGAAGGTCGGGATGGGGGCGTCAGGAATCAGGAAAAACAATTTAACCGCAAAGAACACATAGCGCACAAAAAATTTCAAGCAAGTGAACACGTCAAAAAATGTTCAGAATGAATATATTTTGTCTATTTTCTTTAAGCAAGTAATAACTGCGAAACCTCAAAGCATTTTTCTTCTGCGCTCTTTGCGGTTAAAATAGAAAGTTGCGCCAAAACCGAAAACGCTCCGAGAACGAAACATGCACATTTATACATCCATCGCTGCCCTGCGTAACGCACGTACCAAAGCCAGGCGCGTTGTATTCGCCCCCACCATGGGCAACCTGCACGATGGGCATATCGCCCTCGTGCACGCTGCACGCGAATTTGCCAATGCCAACGCTGGCACCGTCATCGCCAGCATCTTCATCAACCGCCTGCAATTCGGTCAGGGGGAGGACTTCGACAAATACCCGCGTACCTTCAAAGCCGATTGCGAAAAACTCACCGCCGCCGGAGTTGATCACCTGTTCGCACCGGATGAAGCGGAAATGTATCCGCAACCACAGCGCTACCACGTCACCCCCGACCCGGAACACGCTTCCGTTCTCGAAGGCGCTTACCGACCCGGCCATTTCCGGGGAGTGGCGACCGTCGTGCTCAAGCTTTTCAACATCGTCCAGCCCAGTGTGGTGCTGTTCGGAAAAAAGGATTACCAGCAATTCCTCATATTGAAGAACATGGTGCGTGAACTGGCGCTGCCCATCGAGGTCATTGCCCAGGACACGATCCGCGCTGACGACGGATTGGCACTCTCTTCACGCAACGGTTATCTGTCTGCGAGCGAGCGCGCCGAAGCGCCGCGTCTGTATCGACAACTCTGCGCCGTTGCCAAGGCCGTGCGCAATGGTTCACGCGATTTCGTCAACCTCGAAGCCGCTGCGCTCGCCGAACTGCAACGGTATAGCTGGAAGCCGGACTACCTGACCGTGCGCCGCCGCGTTGACCTGAGAACGCCGAGGGAGTTGGGGGAGCCGTTGGTCGTGCTCGCCGCTGCTCGTCTGGGAACGACACGGTTGATTGATAACATTGAGATTTGAATCAGATTCCGTAGGGGCAGGTTTCAAACCTGCCCTTTTTGTCTCTCACGCGGAGGCGCGGAGAAAACCTTCAACCACGAAAAACACGAAAGCCACGAAAAAATTTAACCGCAAAGAACGCAAAGAGCACAAAGAAAAAATGGCGTCATTGCGAGGAGCAAAACGACGAAGCAACCCGGTGCTTTTTCGATGTCCATTTTCTGGATTGCTTCCCGCCACGCTGCGCTCGCGGTCGCAATGACGCCGTTTTTGTTTCACACGAAGGCGCGAAGAACACGACGCTCCCTCCCCTTCAAGGGGAGGGCTGGGGTGGGGATGGTTTCAGGTGTCAGAAAAGCATCATTTCACGCGGAGGCACGGAGAGAAAGAATGGAGCGCGGGCGTCCCGCCCGCATCCCCCCATCCCAACCTTCCCCCGCAAGCGGGGGAAGGAGTTCATTCCCGCTACCGCATGGATTCTGCGACTCCGCTTCGCTTCGCGCAGAATGACAGCTATTTTTTCGTGTCTTCCGTGCTTTTCGTGGTCAAAAAAGGGGGGCTTTGCGGCTTCGCATGAGGCGATGCTTTTCTGATCCCTGATTTCTGACCTCTGATTCCTGCTCTCCGGACTGCGCTTCGCTTGTCCAGGCTACTCGCTGATTCCTGATCCCCGGCGCTCAAAACACAATCGAATAACGCGCATCAACCGTGCTGTCGTCAACGCCGAAGCGGGACATCATCGACCACTTCCGCGACAAGCGCCAGGTTAGCCGAACAGCGTCCTGCAATCCGTTCAGGCTTTTGTCGAGGCCGATAGAGAAATTTTTGCCGAGCCGCTTGCTGACGGTGATGATTTGCGTTGTCGTGCCGTCTTCCATCTGGCCGGCGGTGACGTTGATTTCATCAATCACGCCGCCGAACAATTCTTCGGTCAATGTTTCGCCGGAACCTCCGGCCAGCATGTTGTTTAACAACTGGAACAGAATGGCCGCGTCGCCTTTTTCCATGTTATCGGTGCCGTGATCGAACAACAACCAGGACAATATTTCGTTGGTTGACATCGGCTGGTTTGAATGAAGCGTTACGGTGGGGCGCATCGCTGTTCCTTTGACGGCCACACCCGCATCAACCGAGGAATTTTCACGAATCGCCAGAATGTCGAGCGTCGGGTTGTCGAGCGGCCCTAAAAACGAAATGTTGCCGTGACGAATTTCGAGTCTCTGCCCGTAAGCGCGATAGACGCCTTCCACTGTGCGCACGTTACCGTGAGCGGTCAACGCCTGATTGGGACGCGCACGCAGCTTCAATGTTCCCGCCAGTTTGGTGTCGATACCGTAACCACGAAGGCGAAAGTTTCTGCCAAGGTCAACATCGAATTGCACATTCGCCAGACTGATCCCCGACTCTTGCCGCTGTTCACCGACGATCACAACGTCGTCGGACAGACTCGGCACATCGCTGTCGCGGTATTGAATACTGCCGTAATTGGTTCTGAGATTACCGAGCAACGAAACGCCCTGTTCGTCGTAGCCCACATCGGCGTTTCCGGTCACCACCAGAACCATATCGGGGCGCCGAATCAATCGCAAGCGCGTTGCCTTGATCGCCAGTTTGGCGCGTGGTTTCCCTTCGTGCAAATCAATGTTGCCGGTCATCGCCATCTCGCCGCGACCGCCCTTGAATACGAAGCGTTCTATCGCAACGCTTTGTTCGTTCAGCGCCAGGCGCATTTCACCATCGCTCAACATGATGCCCGTTTCCGTATCCTGCACGGAAAGATTGTCGCCAGTCATCGCGCCATGATAGACGGGGTTTCGCAAGGTTCCGCTGTGCCGCGCATCCAGATGGATGCGTCCGGTCAACCGGGTTTCACCGGCAATCAGCGGCGCTACTTTCGACAAATCGGGAATGTCGCCCTGCACACGCAGCGTGAACGGCCAATCATCCATCGCCGTTCCCTCCGGAACCGTCAACGCCGCCTCGCCATCAACACCGATTTTTCCGTAACGACTGCTTTCGGCAATGCCATGAAGTGTCAACCGCGCATTTTTGATCTCCGCCCGCATCCCAAGTTGCGACAAATGCAATGGCTGCCATGTGGTGCGTGAGGTCGTGCGCAACTGCGCGTCGCCCCGCTCGCGGCGAATATCGAAATAACCTTGCAATGCCGAGAGCGCTTCGCCCTCCTGCGAAAAAGACCAGTCGCCGGACAACACCAGATCGCCGCGCACCGCCGCCGTTTCTTTGTCCGCTAATTTCAACCATGGTTCCATCGCAACGTTTTCGAGCGTCCCTTCGCTGCGCCAACGTTCCGGTTGCCACATCGCGTTTTTCAGTCGCACACGGCTGTCGTTGCCGATAAGTACTCCCGATCCAACGTTGACTTTGACGCTTCCTCCTGCCGTGTCCACTGTGATCGGTAACGGCGCCTCCAACCGCACCGGTATCTGCGAATGCGCCACTTCAAAACGCGACAGCGAACCTTGCCAACGCGCCACAGGCGGCATCGCCCAATCACCTTGCACGGCTGCCGTAATGTCAACCGTCTGCGCCGCTATTTCTCCCTGCGCCGTCAGTGTCGCGTGATGTCTGGCTGGTGTGCCGTCCAGCGCCAACGTTGCTGTTTGCCATTGCGATCCGGCGGCTTCAACGTTTTCAGACTCGATACGAATGGTGAGCGGCAAAGCATCCAACGGCAACGCCGCGTTCCATTGGGTATCGACCGTGAACTGCGTCTTCTGCGCCTGCACATCACCGGCGCGCAAATCAACAACCGAACCTTGCGCATGCAACGCCAACTGCGAAAAAGTTCCGCTCAGTTGGCCGCTTCCGTGTACCCGTCCGCTCAAATCGCTCAGTTCGCTTCCTCGCCATTGCGCCAGATCGGAAACGTCCATTTCAAAATGCAACACACTATTTTCCGCGCCAAACGCGCCCTCTACTGCAAGCCGCGTGGTTCTCGATGCGGCGCCCTGCTTTTCGCCTATCTGCACCCAGCCTTTCGCCTGCTTGAGATGGTCGCCCGTCCATTGCACTTCACCCTCGCCGGTCATCGTCTGCTCCAGCCATTGACTCGAACGCAGCGCATAACGCGCACGAAGATCAACCGTCGGCGCTAAAGCAGCTTCGACATCAAAGTCGCCGCCAATCCGACCCGCCGGTGCGCCGAACGTCGCCGGATTCACATCATCAAACGTTCCCTTCGCCGCCAGGGTTTGCTCCTTGAGATCAACCTGTCCGGAAAATTTTGCCAGAGCGCCACGGTATCTGACCTGCGCTTCTTTCACCGCCAACTGTTGCTGTTTCTCCGGATCGACCCATGCCAATCCGAATTTCGCCGCCACCTGATACAACGCATCCGTCACATCAACCATCACTTCCGGCGCACGGTACATCCCTTGCAACCATACTTCGCCGCTCGTTTTGCTTTTCGGCGCTTCGTGCGCAAGCGCCGCTGCATTCACGTCGTTCAACACCAGCCGCGCCCGAAGTTGGTCTTCGCGCAACCAGCCCTGCCATTCTATTCGCGCACCACCGAGCGCTTTCAGATGGAGTTCGTAAAAAGCAAGCTGGTCTTCCCATACTTCAAATTCACTGGTCAGCGTCTCAACCGGAATGCGGTTGCGATCCATCATGCCCGCCATTGTGTTGCTTATCTTCAGTTCACCACGCGCCAGTTTTCCCTCTAACGGTTTCAAATCCAGCGCCAGGGTAAAACTTCCTTCCGGCAAACCCGTAAAAAATTTTGCCGGATTCAGGTCAACCGTGCGCAGCGTTATTTCGTGAAACATCGAATACAAATGCGGCGCAAAAAGATCAAAACGTCCATCGCTTTCGATACTCATGTACTCACTGAACACATGACCGTTCAAATGAAAATCGCGCAGGCTGCCGTCGATGTTCAAATCAAAACCGACAGGATATTCTTCAAACACGCCACGGTACGAAACCGTTCCGCCAACCATAAACGGCGCTGTCCCATCGACGCCCAGCCCACCGCTGAAAATCCCGCGCTCAGCTTCCAGATGGTTGAGGCTGACCATGTGCCAATCGCCGGTGCTTTTCAGCGACAACGCAACGGCCTTGAGTTGTATTTTGTCCCAAGAGAAATGCTGCAACGTCAATGTATCAACGATGATCGCCAACGGGAGTTTCAACGTTCGCGGCGGCGGCGGCGGTTCTTTTGACACAACCTCGGGCAACTGCGGTTTGGAAACGATGGTCAAGGTTCCTGCCTCAAGCGTCGAGATCGACA
>JAITMH010000136.1 GCA_031277445.1 Burkholderiales bacterium | reverse complement strand
TTGGCCTTTTAGCGCCAACGGTTTGGCAGGTGCCAAGGAAAACGGGCGATGGGGTTACATCAATGCTCAGGGCGAATGGGTCATTCCGCCAAAATTTAAGGTGGCTCACGCTTTTACCGCCAACGGTTTGGCAAAAGTCAAAGAAGAAAGCGAAGAAAGGGGTTACGAGAACGAACGGTACATCAACGCGGCAGGCGAAACCATTGCATTGGCAGAGAGAATATGCGGATTCAGGGTTTTGAAAAACAGCCGTAACGAAATAATCTGGTCAATAAAAAGCCTTGCCCAAATGTGCGAAGAGCACGAGCTCTCGGGATGCAAAAAATAAAGCTGCGGGTTTGAGTTTTCTTCCAGATACAGAATCCCCAATCTCTGCCTATCCCTTCTGTCAAAATGAAATGGACAAAACGAAGCGCCCCGAAGGGCGCTCCGCTATCTCACTTACAACGCAACAACTTACAACACTATGGGAGCAAGCATAAAGCCGAAGAACACCGCCAGCGCAATGCACACCACTCCGGGGATGAAGAACGGATGGTTGAACACGTATTTACCGATCCGTGTCGAACCGGTGTCGTCCATTTCCACCGCCGCCAACAACGTCGGGTAGGTCGGCAACACGAACAACGCCGACACTGCCGCAAATGATCCGACCAGCGCTACCGGCGGTGCGCCTATCGAAATCGCCAGCGGCATCAACGCACGAGCGGTTGCCGCCTGCGAATAAAGCAGCATCGACGCGAAGAACAATGCCACCGCCAGCAGCCAGGGTGTTGTTTGCAACAAGCCTCCCGCCAATTCCTTGATACCGGCTTCGTGGGCGCTGACGAACGTCGTGCCAAGCCATGCCACACCCAGGATACAAACGCAGGCGCTCATACCGGATTTGAACGTCGAGGCGCTCAACACGTTGCCGGCGTCAATCCGGCAGAAGAAGGTGATCGCCGTCGCCGTAGTCAACATGATGACGTAAATGGCGTGATCTCGCGTCAGGGGAATGCTCTCTTTCAGCCAGGTCCAGCCAACTTTATCGCTGATCAGCGTGGCGTAAAGCATCACCATAACAATCGCAAAAAGGAAAATCCAGACCGAGCGTTTTCCCATCGGCGTGACTTTGATGTTGCTGACGCCGCGCATCACCACCAGGCCTTTGGACAAACGATCCAGATAAACCGGATCGTCTTTCAAGTCTTTGCCCAGGAAGTTGGAAAGGAACGAGGTCAAAATCACCGCCAACAAGGTCGTCGGTATGCAGATCATCAGGATATCAAGGTAACCCACGCCCAAAGGTTCCATCACGCCGGAGAAGAACACCACCGCCGCCGAAATCGGCGAAGCGGTAATGGCGATTTGCGACGACACCACGGCAATCGACAATGGCCGTGAAGGACGCACGCCCTGCTCTTTGGCAACTTCGGCGATCACCGGCAGCGTCGAAAACGCCGTGTGCCCGGTGCCCGCCATCAGCGTCATGAAATACGTGACGATAGGCGCCAGATAGGTAATGTACTTCGGATGTTTACGCAAAAACTTCTCGGTGACGACCACCAGAAAGTCGATGCCGCCGGCGACTTGCATGGCGCCGATGGCCGCGATCACGGACATGATCACGAGAATGACATCAATCGGGATGGATCCCGGCTTGACGCCAATCAAGGCCAGCGCCAGCACGCCCAAACCGCCCGCGTAGCCGATGCCGATACTCCCCAGGCGTGCGCCCAGGAAAATCGCCGCCAGAACAATGGCCAAATGAAGGATTACCATGAAATCCATAACTGCCTCCTGTTAAGGTTAGCTTTTGATGAACTGCGGATTGATCAAGTTGTCAAACGAGAAAACTTCATCCCATTTTTGCTGCGTGAGCAACTTTCTTTCCTTCACTACAATATCGTGAATCGATTTGTTTTGTAAGTACCCTTCCCGCGCAATTTCCGCGCATTGCTTGTAGCCAAGAATCGGATTCAACTGGGTCACAATCCCCAATGAGCCCAACACCATCGCTTCGGTGCGTTCCTTGTTGGCCGTGATGCCTTTCACGCACTGCTCCGTCAAGCTCTTGACGGCGTTTTGCATCGTGGTCATCGAGCTGAACAGCGCATAAGCAATCACCGGCTCCATCACATTCAACTGCAACTGACCGGCTGATGCCGCCAATGTGACGGTCAAATCCATTCCTATCACGTAGAAACAGGTTTGGTTGACCACTTCCGGAATCACAGGATTGACTTTACCCGGCATGATCGACGAACCCGGCTGCAACTGCGGCAGATTGATTTCGCTCAGGCCGCAACGCGGGCCGGAAGCCAGCATCCGCAAATCGTTGCATATTTTGGTCAACTTCACTGCTGTCCGTTTCAACACACCGGAAAGATGTACATAGTCGCCGCAATCGGAAGTCGCTTCGATCAAATCACTCGACAAAACAAATTTTTCGCCGGTCACTTGGGAAAGATACTCGACCGCCAGTTTGGGATACCCTTTCGGCGCATTGACCGACGTTCCGATTGCCGTCGCGCCAAGATTGACTTCGCGCAACATGTCGTAGGACGCTTCAATGAGCGCGATTTCCTCACCGATCGACGTTGCAAAACCATGAAACTCGGCGCCCAGCGACATCGGCACAGCGTCCTGCAAGTGCGTCCGTCCCATCTTCAACACCCTGTCGAATTCCTTACCCTTGGCGTAAAAAGCGTCCTGCAATTCGCGCAGGGTTTTCGCGCATTCTTTCAGCCGCAGAAGCAGCGCCAGATGAAACGCTGTCGGATAGGAATCGTTGGTGGATTGCGAACAGTTAACGTGGTCGTTCGGGCTGACCGTTGCGTAATCGCCTTTGGGTTTGCCCATCGACTCCAACGCGATGTTGGCGATGACTTCGTTGGTATTCATGTTGACGGAGGTGCCGGCGCCGCCCTGAATAAAGTCGGTGACGAACTGATCCATAAACTCGCCGGCAATCAAGCGGTCACACGCCTTGATGATCGCCTCGGCCACCTTGGGATCCAGCACACCGCAATCACGGTTGGCCATTGCCGCCGCTTTTTTTACATACGCCAGCCCTTTGACCATGACAGGCTCTCCCGACATAGGCCGTCCGGTGATGTAAAAATTCTCTTTGCCTCGTAATGTTTGTACGCCGTAATACACGTTATCGGGCAATTCCCGCTCTCCAAGAAAATCTTTTTCAATTCGACTCATTGTTCTCAACCTTACCTTTCAGCTTCTCACCCTGGTTTTTGCGTCGGTTTTCAACGCCCAAAAGAACCATCCCCGCTGATGCGGGGATAATAATGTTTTTCCTTAACTTTTGATCGTGACCATCTTCCTTCTCAGAAACGCGATTTGCGTTTGCAGCGGCAATTCTTTTGGACACACATCATGGCAGCCCAACAACGACATGCAACCGAACACGCCGCTGTCGTCACCCACCAATTCGTAAAAATCGTCGTCGGTACGCGCATCACGCGGATCGAGTTTGAAACGCGCAACTTTGTTCATGCCGACCGCCCCCACGAAGTCGTTCCGCATCTGCGCCGTGCCGCATGCCGCCACGCACGAGCCGCATTCGACGCAACGGTCCAACTCGTAAATTTTATCGGCGAGTTCGGGATCCATACGGGTTTCGGCCTTGCTCAGGTTGACTTCTTCTTCCTTCGCATGCACCCAGGTTTCAAGACGCTCGCTCATCCCGCGCATCCACTTGCCGGTGTTGACCGACAAGTCGCCGATGTGTTCAAACACCGGCAACGGCGCCAGCGTAATGTCGGTGCCCAATTCCTTGGTCAAGGTTCGACAAGCCAATCCGGGACGGCCATTGATCAGCATTGAACAACTGCCGCAAATTCCGGCGCGGCAAACGAAATCGTATTGCAGCGTCGGGTCTTGATGTTCGCGGATTTCGCTCAACGCCAGAAAGAGCGTCATGCCTTCGGCTTCTTCCAACTGATAAGACTGCATGCGCGGCTTGCTGTCCGGATCCTGCGGGTTATAGCGCAGAATATGGAAAGTCAGCATCCGTTGCCGGGTTTGCCCGCCCGACGCGGTGTTTTTTTGGTCGTCGCTCATTTCTGGCTCATCCGTTCAAAGGTTCGTCAATGCGCTCGTTAAGACCGCGCAGGTTTTCGGGCAGTTTGTCCCTGAAGGACATCAGCGCTTCCTGAACCGCAAAGCGATCCTTGCCCTCGCCTTCCATCCGTTTCCTGAGTTCCTCGATTTCCGCCTGCCGTTTGGCCGTGTCGGGATGGTCGATGTAATCCTTGGCGCCATAACCGCGCCATCCCGGCGGCAGTTCCATCTTCATCACGTCAAACGTTTCGTATTGCAATTCAGGCAACGTCGCGTTCTCATCGCGCCAGAAAGACAGTGTGCGCTTCAGCCAGTTTTGGTCGTCGCGGTTCGGATAATCCTCACGGAAATGTGCGCCACGGCTCTCCGTCCGCTGCAACGCGCCATACGCGACCGTCAACGCCAGCTTGATCATCTTCTGCGTCCGGTATGCCGCCACCAGTTCGGGATTAACGCCCGGCGCCTTGCTGGTCAGCCCGATGTTGCGGCTGCGCTCCAGCAGTTTTTGCAGATTCTCCACACCTTCTTTCAGCGCTTCGCCGTTGCGGAAGATACCGACCGAACGGGTCATGATGTCCTGCATTTCGGTGTTGAGCTTGAAAGCGTTTTCGGCGCCGTTGCCGTTCAGAAGCGTCTTTAATTTTGCTTCCTCACGCTCGACGAATTCCTGAGCCAATCCAATCGGCGCATCAACCGTGTTTTCCGGCTTGTCGCAGAAATCGGCAATGAACTCGCCGACGATCATGCCGGCCACCACCGTTTCCGCCACCGAGTTTCCGCCGAGCCGGTTAAACCCGTGCAAATCCCAACACGCCGCCTCACCCGCCGCAAACAAGCCTTTCAGATGCGGCGATTCGCCGGTATGGTTGGTGCGCACACCGCCCATCGTGTAGTGCTGCGCCGGACGCACCGGAATCCACTTCTCGGCAGGATCAATCCCCAGGAAACTTTCGCAGATTTCCTTGATCTCGCGCAGATTGTGTTCGATGTGTTTGCGTCCCAGCAAAGTCACGTCAAGCCACAGATGTTCGCCGAAGCGCGACTTGACGCCCTTGCCTTTGCGGATGTGTTCTTCCATCCGGCGCGACACCACGTCACGCGACGCCAATTCTTTCTTTTCAGGTTCATAATCAGGCATGAAGCGATGACCATCAACGTCGCGCAACAAACCGCCATCACCACGACAACCTTCAGTCATCAGAATGCCGACCGGAACGATACCCGTCGGGTGGAACTGCACGGCTTCCATGTTGCCGAGGCACGCCACACCGGTTTCCAGCGCAATCGCGTGGCCGATGCCTTCGCAAATCACAGCGTTGGTCGTAATGCTGTACAGCCTGCCCGCGCCGCCGGTGGCAATCGCTGTCGCCTTGGCAAGATACGCACGCAATTCGCCGGTAATCAAATCGCGGACGACCGCGCCATAGCAACGCTTGCCGTCGTGAATCAGCGCAATCGCTTCGGCACGCTCGTGAACTTCGATGCCCTCGGCAATCGCCCGATCACTGGCGGTATAAAGCATCGCGTGGCCGGTTCCGTCCGACACATAGCAAGTCCGCCATTTTTTGGTACCGCCGAAATCGCGCTGTGCGACCAGTCCACGCGCTTCTTCGCGTTCGGTAATCGTCACCCGCTGACTGTTGATGATGACCTCCCGGTCGCCCGGCGCCACCCGACTCCAGGGCAAGCCCCAAGCCGCCAATTCGCGCACCGCCTTCGGTGCGGTATTCACAAACATCCGGGCGACATCCTGATCGGCGCCCCAGTCGCTGCCGCGCACCGTATCCTCAAAATGAACGTCCTCGCTGTCGCCCTGCCCTTTAATCACATTCGCCAGCGACGCCTGCATTCCGCCTTGCGCCGCCGCCGAGTGAGAGCGTTTCGGAGGCACCAGCGACAACACAATCACCTCATGACCGCGCCGCTTCGCGCCGATTCCCATCCGCAAACCGGCCAGTCCGCCACCAATCACCAACACATCGGTAAAAATAACCTTCATCTCGCTCTCCCCTCACCTTGCTGTACCCATGTCGGGGTGTATTGCTCACCGTTCAGGTATTTGTCTTGGTTTTCGTAACCGATCTTCATGTACGCTCCCAACGTAGCAAGCCCCAGAACGAGGAAGAACGCCGTTATCGCCCATTTGATTTTCTTCAGGAATTCGCGGCTGGCGTTCGGCCAGCACCATTTCACCGCCAGCCGGTACAAACCGATGCCGCCATGAAACTCAACCAGCAACAACAGCACAAGATAAAACGGCCACAATCCGTCAACCCACATCCGACCGCCCGAACCAAAGGGGCCGATTTCCTGCGGCCACACCATCATCTGATAAAGATGCGCCGAAGCCAGGAAGAACATCGCAAAGCCTGTATAGACCTGCCACATCCACAACGTCGTATCGCCGTGGTTCATTGACTTTGCGTGTGCGCGAAAAACTCTGAACTGCCGGTAATTGATCGGAAACTTTCGTACCGCCAGCATCGCATGAAACACGAAAACCGCCGCCACAATCGCAACAACGATTGAAACAAGTCCCGGATAAGCCTTACCGAAGAAAAAATA
>JAITMH010000007.1 GCA_031277445.1 Burkholderiales bacterium | reverse complement strand
CTTCCAGCGGCGACGAAACAGTGACATGATCGAAACCCTTGGAAGAAGTTCCAGGGGTTTTTTGCATTAAGGGATTTTTGTCGCTTTAAAGATTTTTGGTTTCAAGGAGTTTATATGCTGGGAAAAACAAATCTGCGGATTGCGATTCAAAAATCGGGGCGTTTAAGCCGCGAATCGCAACAGTTGCTGGAACGCTGCGGCGTCAGGATCAATTTCAGCGAACAGCGTTTGATCGCTTACGCCGAAAACATGCCGCTCGACCTGTTGCGTGTGCGCGACGATGATATTCCCGGGCTGGTGATGGACGGCGTTGTCGATCTCGGCGTTGTCGGTGAGAATGTGCTTGAAGAAGCGCTGCTGATGCGTCGCGCCGAAGGCGAAACGCCATCGTACACGTTGTTGCGCGGTCTTGACTTCGGCAGTTGCCGGTTGTCGCTGGCGGTGCCGATGGACACGCATTACGATGGGCCACAAAGTTTGCGCGATTGCAGAATCGCCACATCGTACCCGCACTTGTTGAAGCAGTATTTCGATCAGCGCGGCATCAGTTACAAACCTTGTCTGTTGACCGGTTCGGTCGAAATCGCGCCACGCGCCGGGTTGGCGGATGCGGTTTGTGATCTGATATCGACCGGCGCGACGCTGGAAGCAAATGGTTTGCGCGAGGCCGAAGTCATTTACCGCTCAAAAGCATGTTTGATCCAGCGCGACGGTGCGATGCCGGAAAACAAACAAGCACTGATCGACACTTTGCTGGTGCGCATTCAGGGCGTGATTCAGGCGCGTGAATCGAAATACATCATGCTGCATGCGCCGGCAGACCGACAGGAGGAAATCATCGCCATTTTGCCGGGGGCAGAACGACCGACGGTGTTGCCGCTCGCCAATGAAAAAAATCGGGTGGCGATGCACATGGTGAGCAGCGAAACGTTGTTCTGGGAAACGATGGAAAAATTGAAAGCGCTCGGCGCTGGCTCGATTCTGGTATTGCCGATCGAAAAAATGATGGAGTGACCGATGGACGCAGTGCAAAACGCAATACAGATGACAGATTGGTCGCAATGTTCCGAAGAAACACGGGCGGGGTTGCTGCAACGTCCGGCCATTGGCGCGTCTGATTCGATCACGTCGGCGGTCAGCGAGATTCTCGAAACCGTTAAACGCGATGGCGACGCGGCGTTGCGCAACTACACGGCGCGTTTTGATCGTGTCGAACGTGAGGCGATTCGCGTCAGTGCCGATGAAATCGCAGCGGCGGGAAAACGCTTGCCGGAGAATGTCAAGGCCGCGATGGAAGCGGCGGTGAGAAATATCGAAACATTTCACACGGCGCAGAAGTTTGTCCCCGTCAGCGTCGAAACGCAGCGCGGCATTCTCTGCGAGATGGTGGTGCAACCGATTGTTTCGGTCGGACTGTACATTCCGGGCGGCACGGCGCCGCTGCTATCGACGGTGCTGATGCTGGGTGTTCCGGCGCGGCTTGCCGGTTGCGAACGGGTCGTGCTGTGTTCGCCGCCCGGAAGCGACGGAAGCAAAATGAGCGGCGCGATTGCCGACGAGATTTTGTATGCGGCTTCATTGTGCGGAATCGACGAAGTGTTTGCCGTCGGCGGCGCACAGGCGATTGCGGCGATGGCGTTCGGTACGGAGACAGTGCCGCGTGTCGATAAAATTTTCGGTCCGGGCAATGCGTATGTGACTGAAGCAAAGCGGCAGGTCAGCACACGCCACGACGGCGCAGCCATTGACATGCCGGCGGGGCCGTCGGAAGTGTTGGTAATCGCTGATGAACGCGCCAATCCAACTTTTGTGGCGATTGATCTTTTGTCGCAAGCCGAGCATGGGGCGGATTCGCAGGTGGTGCTGACAACGCCGAGCGCAACACTCGCAAAAGCGGTTGCCGGTGAAATTGATCGCTTGCTGGAAGAATTGCCGCGTGCGGAAATTGCCCGCCAATCACTGGCGCACAGCCGTTTGCTGATAACCCGCGATCTCGATGAGTGCGTAGCGATTAGCAACGCTTATGGTCCCGAACATTTGATTTTGCAGACACGCGAACCGCAGGCGTTGGTGAGTCAGATCAAGAGCGCGGGTTCGGTGTTCGTCGGCGATTTTTCGCCGGAAGCCGTCGGTGATTATGCGTCGGGAACGAATCATGTATTGCCGACGTATGGCTACACAAGCACATACTCCAGTTTGGGACTTGCCGATTTTCAGAAGCGGATGACGGTGCAAACGCTTTCGCCGGAAGGTTTGAAGGCGTTGGCGACCACGGTGGAAACGCTGGCTGCCGCCGAGCGGCTTGACGCGCACCGGCTGGCCGTGCGCTTGCGAGTAGAAGCCATCAACAAAACGGAGTGCGCATGAATCTTCAGGAACTCGCACGCGACAATGTTCGTGCGTTGACACCGTACCAATCGGCGCGTCGCATCGGTGGTCATGGCGATGTGTGGCTGAACGCCAATGAATTTCCGCGCGCGGAACCGTACTCGTTGACGCAACCGCTGAACCGTTATCCCGAATGTCAGCCGCCTGCGTTGCTGGCGGCTTATGCGGCGTATGCTGGTGTGCGTACCGAACAGTTGTTGGTAAGCCGTGGCGCTGATGAGAGTATTGAGCTGTTGATCCGGGCGTTTTGCGAACCGGGCAGTGATGCGGTACTTTATTGTCCGCCGACGTATGGAATGTACAACGTCAGCGCTGAGGCGTTTGGTGTTGCTCGCCGGACGGTACTCAGTGGTGACGATTGGCAACTCAATCTTACAGCGATTGAAACAGCGCTTGACGAAACCGCGCCAAGAATTAAGGTTGTCTATGTGTGCCATCCGAACAACCCGACCGGCAGTTTGCTTGATCACGATGATTTGCGCCGCTTGTTGCGGATGGCGGAAGGCAAAGCGCTGGTGGTGGTTGACGAAGCTTACATTGATTTCCGTCCGGATATGAGTACGGCGTCGTGGTTGTCGGAGTTTCCGCATCTGGTGATTTTGCGTACCTTGTCGAAAGCGTTTGCGCTGGCAGGGCTGCGCTGCGGTTTCACCATCGCGCATCCGGAAGTGATTCAGTTGCTGCTCAAGGTGATTGCGCCATATCCGATTCCGATGCCGGTAGCGGACATTGCGTTGCAAGCGCTCAGTGGCGACGGTTTGCAAAGCGTCAGGCGCAACATCGCCGAAGTGATCGACAACCGCCGCTGGTTACAACAAGCGTTGTCGCAGTGCTCATGCGTGGATCGCGTTTTCCCCAGTGAGGGCAACTGGTTGCTGGTGCGTTTCTCGGACGCAGAGCGCGCATTCCGGGCGCTGGGCGAACAAGGCATCGTGGTACGCGATCAGCGCCAACAACCGGGATTGGACGGCTGTTTGCGAATCACCATCGGCACACACGAAGAATGCGAACGTGTGATGCAAGCGTTAAAATTTTGAATTGAGGTTTCATGAATGTGGCACCAACCCGTTGGGATTCGCAAGCTCACCCCAACTAAGGAAAAGCGATGAAAAAAATTCTGTTTATCGACCGCGACGGCACGTTGATTTTTGAACCGCCGAAAGACAAACAAATCGATCGGCTGGACAAGCTGGCGTTTGAAGAAGGCGTGATTCCGGCGTTGCTGACGTTGCAACAAGCCGGTTACCGTCTGGTGATGGTGAGCAATCAGGACGGCCTGGGCAGCGTCGGCTTCCCGCAGGCGGCGTTTGACGCACCGCATCAGTTGATGATGCAAGTGTTCAACTCGCAAGGTGTGCATTTCGACGACGTGCTGATTTGTCCGCATTTTCCTGAAGACAACTGCGAATGCCGCAAGCCGAAAACAAAACTGTTGCAGGCGTATCTTGACGACTCCGAGTGGGCGCGTGAAGCGTCTTATGTGATCGGTGACCGCGAGACGGACATGCAACTGGCGGCGAACCTCGGCATCGGTGGATTGCGTTATCAACCGAACGTATTGGGCTGGGCGGAGATCGCCCGTCAACTGACGGAGAAAGACCGCCATGCTCAAGTTCGGCGCGTGACCGGCGAAACAGCCATTGATGTCGCCGTATGGCTCGACCGCGAAGGCGGCAACGAGATTCACACCGGACTCGGTTTTTTCAATCACATGCTCGACCAGATCGCCACGCATGGCGGTTTTCGTCTGCACGTCAAAGCGGAAGGTGATTTACATATTGACGACCACCACACGATTGAGGACACCGCACTGGCGTTGGGGCAAGCGTTGCGCGAAGCACTCGGCGACAAATGCGGTATTGCGCGTTTCGGTTTCATGCTGCCGATGGACGAGTGTCTGGCGCGTTGCGCACTCGACGTGTCAGGGCGGCCTTTTCTCAAACTCAAGGCTTCGTTCGCCCGCGACAAAGTCGGCGATATGAACACCGACATGGTGGAACACTTTTTCCGTTCGCTGTCTCAAACCATGGGTTGTACGCTGCATCTGAAAGCGAAAGGCGAGAACACGCACCATCTGGTGGAAAGTCTTTTCAAAGCGTTCGGACGAACCTTGCGGCAGGCGATTCGGGTTGAAGGAAACACGCTGCCAAGCTCAAAAGGAATGCTTTGATGCGAGCAGTGATTCTCGACACCGGCTGCGCCAATCTGGCGTCGTTGCGTTATGCGGTGCAACGGCTCGGTTACGCTGTCGAGATCAGCGGTGAGGCGGCGGTCGTCCGCGCCGCCTACCGTCTTTTTCTTCCGGGTGTCGGAACAGCGCAAGCAGCGATGCGTGAGTTGCGTACACGCGGTCTGGTGGAATTGATCCGTGCGTGTACGCAGCCGATGCTCGGTATTTGTCTGGGCATGCAGTTGTTGGGAAGCCAAAGTGAAGAAAGCGCTGAGGAGCAAGTTCCGTTGCTTGGCGTGATCGACGCGCCGGTGCGGCGGATGAAAGGAAATCTGCCGCTGCCGCACATGGGATGGAATGTGTGCGTTCCGAAGGCGGAACATCCGTTGTTCGAAGGGATTGGCGGCAACGATCATTTTTATTTTGTTCATGGCTTTGCGATGCCAGTGGGCGATTGGACGATTGCGCATGGCGAATACGGTGATGCTTTCAGCGCGGCGGTGCAACGCGATCATTTCTACGGCGTACAGTTTCATCCTGAGCGTTCCGGTCGCGCCGGAGCGCAACTTTTGCGTAATTTTATGGAGAACATTTGATGATTCCGGCCATTGACCTCATTGACGGGAAAGTGGTGCGGCTGTCGCAGGGCGATTATGCGCGGCAGACGACTTACAGCGATGATCCGCTGCCGCACTTGCAGGCTTACGAAAAAGACGGAGCAACATTGTTGCATCTGGTCGATCTTGACGGCGCGAAAGACCCGAAGGCGCGGCAATTGCCGTTGCTGTCGCGGCTTTTGAAAGGCGTGACCGTTCCGGTACAGATTGGCGGCGGCATTCGCAGCGCCGATGATGTGGCGGCGTTGCTTGATGCCGGCGCGGCGCGTGTGGTAGTCGGCTCGATGGCCGTCAAGCATCCTGAAGAAGTGATGCGCTGGTTCGCCCGCTTCGGCGCGGAAAAAATAGTGCTGGCGCTCGATGTCCGGGTCGGGGAGAATGGTGCGCGGCAAGTGGCGGTGGCCGGTTGGCAGGAAGCATCGGCGGTCACGATTGAAGAAGTATTGGAACAATTTTCGTCTTGCAACGTGCGCCATGTGTTGTGCACCGACATCGCCCGCGACGGCATGATGCAAGGCGCTAACGTGGCGCTGTATCACTCACTGACGCAAGCGTTTCCGAAAGTAGCGCTTCAGGCGTCCGGCGGCATCGGCACGCTCGACGACATCGCGGCATTGCGCGACAGCGGTGCGGTCGGCGTTATTGTGGGACGGGCATTGCTCGAAGGAAAATTTACGGTCAAGGAGGCGATGGCATGCTGGCAAGCTCCCCCTCCCCTTCAAGGGGAGGGCTGGGGTGGGGATGGGGCTGTTCAGAATAATGCAGGCGCTCGAAATTTTAAGGAGGCAAAATCATGTTAACCAAACGAATCATTCCCTGTCTCGATGTGCGAGACGGCCAAGTCATCAAGGGCGTGCAGTTTCGTAACCACGAAATCATCGGCGACATCGTGCCGCTGGCGCAACGTTACACACAGGAAGGCGCTGACGAATTGGTGTTCTACGACATCACCGCGTCGAGCGATGGTCGGGTCGTTGACAAAAGCTGGGTGGCGCGGGT
>JAITMH010000095.1 GCA_031277445.1 Burkholderiales bacterium | reverse complement strand
TCGCGCTCAGTTTGCCGTAACCAGCGGCGCAAGGTGTCGTCTTTGCAGCCGATCTTCGCAGCAACGGACTGGATGGCCGCCCACTGCGAGGGGTACTCGTTCTGGTGTTCCAAAACCAGACGCACGGCGCGCTCTCTAACCTCTTTGGAATAGTGTGTGTTTGTCTTCATAAGATCCATTCTCTCTTAAGTTGGAGCCTCCAGGTTTCCCGGGGCGGTTCAAAGTTTCGGGCGGCACCCCGCTTCCGCGAGGGCAGGTTCTGCCGCCCGCAGTTGCATGGATTCTGCGTCCTGCGACTTCGCGCAGGATGACTCGCTTCGCTTCGCGCAGAATGACGGTTTTGGGAGCGCGGGCGTCTCGCCCGCAACAAACCCCCGTCGGCTTCGCCGACACCCTCTTTCAAAAACAGGTCAGTTTTTCTTGACGCCCTGATTTTTCAGCGCTTCCAGTCCTGCAAGATGGAGGCTCGCAACAACGGCTTTAAGTTCGTTCATCGAGTCGGCTTTGCCCGACACTTCCACGAGAAAGCGGTTGCCGAGGACGATGCCGTATTTGCCGCGCTTTGACTGGTTGTCCCACTCTTCACGAACGAAGCGGCCACCTTGCTTGTAGGTCTTGTCGTAGCCACGGTCGGTTTCTTTTTCGCTCTGCATGGCAGCCCAACCGGCAAGTCCCATCACGCCTTTCATCGAGCCGGTGTCGGTGATTTCCAAGCGCAACGAGCGGTCGTTGCCGTCGCTGTAACTGGCTTTCGCGGTTGACATCTGCAAACCCATCGCGCTGTTGCGTTCTGCCGAAAAATTTGTGCGCTGAAGACCGGCCAGCGTTTCAGGCACAAACGGCCTGAGCACATCCGGCGGCAACGACTCAACCTGATCGCCACCACCGAGCGCTGCGCCCATCATGGCCTGGAGGGCTTTGGCTTGCGCGTCGGCATCGCCCGATTTCTCTGCGGCCTCCATCTGCTTGCTGGCCACTTCCATTTTGCCGAGCCAGGAATTTTTTTCGAAAGTTGTGTCGCTGCGGACACTGCCGGGCGCGCTGCCCATCAACGTGCCGCCGCCGACGCTGGTGATACCGGCAACCACGACCATGACGATCCAGCCGAGTACGAGCGCACAAACGAAACTGAGTGCGGTGTAGCCCGCGGTTTTTTCGGGCGGGCATTTCATTGTGGCGGGCAGACCCAGGTACAGCAGATAAATGCTGTAGATGAGACCGGCCAGAAGGAACAACAAACCGATCCATGGAAGGATCAAACCGATATTGGCGATCCAGATGGCGGTCCATGCGTAGGCGGCAGTTTTGAGCGCTTGAATCGGGTTCTTTTGAGCGCTGAAAGTCGGCGCCAGCGCGTTGATAATCAGCGCCATCACATAAACCAACAGCAGGCTCAGCGCATAGCCGAAAAGGGCGCTGTTGATACCAACGCCGATGGACGTGCGGATGGTGAAACCAAACGCGCCGTAGCCGATCAGGCTGCTTTTGATGAAACCGGCCACTGCCGGAATTGCCGCCAACCAGATGATCCAGTTCTTGTAGAGGTCGGTGACCGTCGTCGTTTCGTTGGCGATCACCGGCCATTCGCTTTTCGGCGTCGTCAGGATATTTTTGACGCGGTTGATAATTTTGTTGATGTTCATACGTTTTTTTGTCAGTTTGTAAAAAGTTGATGAGAGGGTTGTCCGGGGGGGTGTCGAGCGCTTAGAAGTTCGCTCACGGATGATCCGCAACGTTTTCAGGCGTTTGGGCAGGCGTAAGGGCTTGCACGGCGCGCTTGCCCAGGTCACGGAATTTGTCGGACACCTGATTGAGCCGGTCAACCCATTGCTGGTTGACTTCCTGTTGTTCGACCAGATTGAGAAAGCGCACCATCACCATGATGAGAAACAGCGGCTTGATGAAAGCGCTGCGCGCAGAGAGGGCGAACAAAATGGCGATCACGACCGAGATAACGCCGCCCCATTCGCGTACCGATGCTGGCAGGATGAGCGTGATGGCAGCGGCAGGGATCAGCAGCACGAGCCAGAGTAAAGCGCTCAGAACGTAGTCGAGAATGACGATCCAGACCGCTTGTTTGAGAATCGGTTTGGCGTTCTGCGCGTAATAGATCAGGCCATCGCGTCCTCCCGCCCAGGGATTGCCATCCGCCCGCGCCAGGTTGTAGGAAAAGATGACTTTATCGAGATAGAAGGTCGCGGCGCGCAGAACCGCCGCCAGCAGACGCGCCAGTGCGTCCATCCCCGGAACGGGCAGAAGGCCGGTCACTCCTTTGACGATTCGATTCACAACATTGACCACACCGTGCACCAGGAGGTTCAAGGCAAAGAGTACATTCACTTCGCCGAAACGCTCGATGACGATACGCTTGCCGTAAGCGAACATCGGTTCGCTGCCGTTGCCGATGCTCCCGCGTGTGACCAGTTCCGTAAGCACTGCGACATGCCCGCATTCGACGAGATGGAGGACATAGCGCAGCAGCGCTGCCCAGATCCAGCCGCCGACCGCAGCGAAGCCAATGAACCAGACAACGCCGAAGGCGGAGGCAATGCGCGTACCCGCCCAAGCTGCTCCGCCAAGCATCACGACCAGCCACACCATCGTTGCCAGCGAGTAGGCGATCAGGATGCCGAAGCGCATCAGCGCGTAGGGCAGACTTTTCATCATCAGCGAAATCGCGGTACCAAGGCCGCTGTCACGAGCGGTTAACGGGTAAGAATGGGGGATGGTCATGATTGAATCCCTGGAGCGAGGAAAGAGAAATATTTTTTACATCCGCACCAGCATAGGCTGGGTTTGGCAACCCAGCCCAAGGGTCTGCGGGTTCATTTCAGCCGTCCGACGGCGATCTTCAGCAGTTCGGTCGCAGAGGCTGGCGCGGTTTTCTCTATAGCGGGGTCTCTGGAAATCCACACCGTGACCACATTTTTTTCTGTATGGGCAATCGCTGTCCAGCCGATGACGACGTTGCTGGAGGTTGTGGTGCTGAGGTAGGCTTTCTTGCCGATTCCTTCCAGCACGCGATCGGTCGCGGGATTGAAGTCGCCCCACCAGTTTGAAACGGGATAGATTTTCACGATGACGTTACGGCCTGTGTCGTCCTTACTGATGTCAATCCACTGACATCCATTGCCCGTTTTACGGAGCCTGCCTTCGGACACCTTCGTTGCCAGCGCCTTGCTGACCTCTTTGTTCGTAAGCAGGGCGCATTCTGGCTGAACGGGGGCGCTGGTTTTACTCGTGGCGGCAGACTTGTCCTCTTCGGCGGCTGCGCTGGTGCCGGATGCTGCCCCGTTGTCGCATCCGACCATGAGAGAAATGGCACCCAGTAACACCGCGATGTTTATACTTTTTCTGAAACTTTTCATGGGTTATTCCGCTTGAGGAGGTTGGGAAAATCGGGTTCAGGCAGTACCTGTGTCGTGGGTTGGTGTGGCGTCACATCCGCACCAGTTCAACGCGGCGGTTCTTTGCTCGCCCTTCCTCGTTATCGTTCCCCGTGACCGGCTCGGACGCGCCCGCGCCACGCGAAGTAAAACGCTTGGCGTCAATGCCTGCCTGAGTGAGCGCACGAATCACCGAAGCGGCACGCCGGTTCGACAAATCCTTGTTGTGCGTGTCTTTACCTGTTGAATCGGTGTGCCCTACCACCTGCAAGCGCAGCTTCGGGTTGTCACGCATCAGTTTGCTGATTTCGTCGAGGGTGGGTTTTGATTCGGACTTGACCGCATCTTTGTCGGTATCGAAGTAAATACCGTAGAGGTTGACGCGACCCGTCGCATCCAGACTCTTTTGCATCGCCGAAGCATCGAGGAAAGTGATCTTGTCGGTTTCCATCGCCTTGCTCTCGACCACGGCGATGTAAGCGCGGCTGGTGTTGCGATCACACAGGACAAGGTTCACATGCGTCGTACCGTCGTTGGCCTCGCGTTTGGCATGCAGATAGCGTGTGCTTCCCTCTTCGCACGCATAACCTATTCCGCCATCACTGAGAATCCAGTTGCCGTTTGGATACTTCGCCTCGGCCCAGAGCGTGGCGTTCTTGAGTGCGTGCGCGAACCAGATCGGATTCTTTTCGGCGTTGTCCGTATAGCACGAGCCGTTGGCTGCGCCGCAACTGGCCAGTATTTCAAGGCCCTTGGCCTTCAGACTGCTCTCGTAATTGCGCTGCACTTCGAGCGTCGTGCAGCCCTTGGGAAGATCATAGTAATAAAACGAGACATTGCCTTCCAGATGCAGCACCTCCGGCTTGGTGGAGCTTCTCCAGTCCATCGGGACTTTGATCAGGTCAAGCTCATCAAACCTGGGTTTTTGATGGAAGGTCAGCACCGACCCTTCATACCTTCCCACCAGCGGATGATCCTTGCCGGGTTCAGCGGATTTGGCGGCGTAGAGAGGCGTGACGAAAAACGCAAGCGCCACAACAACCCACGCGGCGCTCGAAAAAACATTTCGGAAAGAAGCGAAAAGTATGTTCATGATGAAACCCAGGAAATAAAGTGTGAAAATAAAATTCTCGGAGCGTGTGCAAAGAGATACATTCGTATTTATTTCAACCGCTCGACGACGATCTTCGCAAGTTCGATGGCGTCAGCTTCTGATGTTCCTTTTTGGGGAAGCGATACGAAAACCGCGTCTTTTTGTGTTTGAACGGCCACGAGCCAATCACCGAGTTCAGGAACGACGTAAGCTTTTTGGCCGATTCCCTCCAACCGACGGTATCCCTTGACAGCGTGGCGGTCTTCCCAGTACCTGGCGGGCACAAGCTGTACCTGAATAAAACGGTTTTCATCGCGGGTCGATTCCCATTGACAGGCGCTTCCCATTGGGCCTGAGGGTTTGCCTTTGGACACCTTCGTTCCCAAAGCTTTATGAGCTTCTTCGCGTGTGAGCAGTGCGCATGCGGAAGAAGTGGCGGCATTGCCTTTGATCGCGTCAGCGTGCTTGCGCGCTTCGGCGGCGGCATGGGTGTCGGAGGCCACTCCGCTGTCGCATCCGGCCATGAAAGAAGTTGCGAGCAATAGCGCCGCGATATTGATGCTTTTTTTGAAACGGTTCATCGAGTATTCCTTTTTTGAGAAAGTGAAAATATGAAGCTATTGGGGTTCGCTTTGCGCACCCTGACTTGCGTGTCCTGTCCGGGTTTTCCCATGCGGCGTGACGGCATGAGCCACTTCGTCGATAGTCACTTGGGCCGCCCTCTCCCCTTAGAGGAGGCGTTTAGATACCTCTCCTTGTGCCCAACAAGGAGAGCAGGGGAGAGGGGGCCGCAACCTGTGTCCTGACGTACAACCAAAGCGTGACCCAACGGCCTTGCCTCCTGGTGCAGCAAAAACAAGCCGGACACTCGGTTTGGATCGTACCACAGCAATGCCAAAAGTTACAGTCTTTTTACAATGCCTTTTGAATATTTTGGGGTTGCGCAGGTGGTGTGAAAACAACAGCGTGTTTACGCGAAGGGGCGGAGAAGAAGCGTAGCCTGGACAAGCGAAGCGCCGTCCGGGGATTGTGCTCTCCGATGCGGAGCATCGCAAAGATTTCAAATCAGCGGCGCTTCGCGCCGGAAAAACGATTCCCGGATGGCGCTTCGCTTATCCGGGTTACTCGCTGAGCTACCTTATCGTGAAAGGCAGCAAAAAGGCTTTCTTGTTTGCCGTCACATAGCGCCCGTTCCTGAAGAAAACCCCCATCCGCCGCAGCGCCCGATGAATGGAAGTAATGGAGCACGAAAGACGCAATCGTTCCTTCATGACGTGCAAAGAGATACCCGGTTCTTTTTCGACCAACTGGCGCAACCGTTCTTGATCTTTTAAGCCCAACTTCGGTTTGCGTCCCACATGATCGTGCAGCGAGCACACATGCCCCAATTCCTTCTTCTGAGCGATCAACTTCTTGACGAGCGATTCCGAAACATTAAAACGGCGCGAAATCTCCAGTGACGTGAGCTGCTCATCCTCCCAAACCCGAATCATTCTTTCTCTTAGATACAAAGGCAAACTTCCCATCATTCCTCCACCATCTCAAAAAAACAGAATGCCGGCGGACGCACCTCGCCGCCGGCATTCACTTTTCACACAGCGTGAAAAAACGTTATGGCTGTTGCGCGAAAAACTCCCAAGTCACCTGCGCGGCGTATGGCCATTGTGAGTGATTATCTGTTGGCGGCGGTTCCGGCGCCGCAGGAATCGGGCACCAGACTTCGGGCTTATCGCAACCCTGGAACGCGACGCACGGCGACGCTGCGCCCAGTGCTGTCGGCAAATTGGCGGGCAGAGGTTGCGGGTCGCCGTACAGAAAGCCTCCTGGCGGCAGGTCTG
>JAITMH010000080.1 GCA_031277445.1 Burkholderiales bacterium | reverse complement strand
CGCCAAACTTTCCGAATACCACACCGGATACCGCGCCTACACGCGAGAAGCGCTGGAGCAACTCCCCTGGCAGCGCAATTCCGACGACTTCGTTTTCGATAACCAATTTTTGGCACAGGCCATCGTAGCGCGCGCACGAATCGGAGAATTGTCCGTGCCGACCCGTTATTTTCCCGAAGCCAGCTCGATTAACTTTCGCCGCTCGGTGCGCTACGGTTTCGGCGTTCTCGGCACATCGGTATTGGGATTTCTGGCGCGTACCGGCCTGTGGCGGCATCGCTTGTTTCGACCGATGGACGACTGATGGTTTTAACCACGAAAGACACGAACGTCACGAAAAAATCTTTGCAATCTATACGTTCTTTGCGGCTAATTTTTCTGGATTGCTTCGCTTCGCTCGCAATGACGGTAAACTGGCCTCTGATCCCTGATCCCTGATTCCTGATCCCTGATTCCTGATTCCTGATTCCTGATTCCTGATTCCTGATTCCTGACCTCTGATACCTGAACCATGGTCCGCCGCCATTTCCGCAGTTTCAGCCTGCATGTGTTAACCGGCATATTCGCAGTCGCGGCGCATTATCTGACCCTGTACGGCCTGTTGTCTCTGGCGACGCCGCCGCTGGTGGCGACCACCGTCGGTTTTTTATGCGGCGCGTTGGTGCGTTTTACCCTCTCGTATTTCCACGTTTTTTCGCCGACACGAGGCGTCACCGCCGCCAGTTGGCGCTTCGTTCTGGCGATTGCTTTACAGGTATCCTGCAACGCGCTGCTGGTCAAAAGCGCAATGTTGCTGGGATTGTCGATCTGGCCCTCCCAGATTCTGGCAACCGGACTTTTGACCTTCCTCAATTATCTCGTGTACCGCTGGTGGGTTTTTCGGTAAGCAGCACCAAAACCCGGGCGAGCGGGTACAATACAAACATCGTTTATCACCACTCAAGGAGCAACCTCCATGGCTCTCGTTTCCATGCGCCAACTTCTCGACCACGCCGCTGAACACGGCTACGGTATCCCCGCCTTCAACGTCAACAATCTCGAACAAGTCCAGGCCATCATGGCCGCGGCGCACGAAACAGACAGCCCGGTCATCATGCAAGCTTCCGCCGGTGCGCGCAAATACTCCGGCGGCGTGTTTTTACGCGAACTGATAGCCGCCGCCGTTGAAACTTATCCGAACCTGCCAATCGTCATGCATCTGGATCACGGCCAATCGCCGGCGATATGCCTGTCGGCAATGCGGATGGGCTTTTCGAGCGTGATGATGGACGGTTCGCTGAAAGAAGACGGAAAAACCGTTGCCGACTTCGCGTACAACGTTGCGGTCACGGCAAAAGTCGTCGAAATGGCACACGCAATCGGCCTTAGCGTCGAAGGAGAACTGGGCTGCCTCGGTTCGCTGGAAACCTTGCAGGGCGACAAGGAAGACGGTCACGGCGCGGAAGGCGTTTTGTCGCTCGATTCCCTGCTGACCGATCCCGCACAGGCCGCCGATTTCGTGCGCGCCACCCAGGTCGATGCACTGGCGATCGCCATCGGCACCTCGCACGGCGCCTACAAATTTTCGCGCAAGCCGACCGGCGACATTCTCGCCATCGAACGAATCAAGGACATTCACGCCAGAATCCCGAACACCCATTTGGTCATGCACGGCTCATCGTCCGTGCCGCAGGAATACCTCGCCGAAATCCGCAAGTACGGCGGCGACATGAAAGAAACCTATGGCGTGCCGGTCGAAGAAATCCAGCAAGGCATCAAATACGGTGTTCGCAAAGTCAACATCGACACCGACATCCGGCTGGCGATGACAGCGGCCATCCGTCGCTTTCTGGTCGAAAACCCGTCCAAATTCGATCCACGCGAATACCTGAAGCCTGCCCGTGAAGCCGCCAGCGCCCTGTGCAAACGGCGCTACGAACAATTCGGCTGCGCCGGTATGGCGTCGAAAATCAAACCGGTAAGCCTTGACGTGATGGCTTCCCAGTACCAAAAAGGAGCGCTTGCCCAAATCACCCGCTGACGATTGAACTTCCCGGAGACAACGGCTTTTATTTTCTGACGAATACTTTTTCAAGGAGAACCAACCATGCATCTGTTCAGCTACCACAACCCGACGACCCTGTTTTTCGGCAAGGGACAGATCATCGCAGTGCGACGCGCCATCCCCGAAAAACAAAAAGTGCTGGTGCTTTACGGCGGCGGCAGCGTCAAGAAAAACAGCGTACTCGATCAAGTTCGCGCAGCATTGAACAAACACACCTTTACCGAATTCGGCGGTATCGAACCCAATCCCAGCTACGAAACATTGATGAGCGCCGTCGAACTGGCCAGGCGTGAAGGCATTGATTACCTGCTGGCCGTTGGTGGCGGTTCCGTGATCGACGGCGCAAAATTCATCGCCGCCGCCGTTTCGTTTGAAGGCAAAGACCCTTGGGACATCGTTGAAAAACACGCGCCGGTGACCAAAGTGCTGCCGTTGTCGTGCGTTTTGACATTACCGGCGGCAGGCTCAGAGAGCAACAACGGCGCCGTGATTTCACACACTGCCAAAGGGATCAAGCTCCCGTTTTTCCATCCGCAACTGTATCCGGCGTTCGCCGTACTCGACCCGACGACCACTTACACCTTGCCGCTCAAACAAATCGGCAATGGCGTCGTCGATGCGTTCGTTCACGTCGCCGAACAATACCTGACCGCGCCCGCGCAAGCACTTGTTCAAGACCATTACGCCGAAGGATTGCTCAAAACACTTCTTGAAGTTGGACCACAAACACTGCAACACCCGCTTGATTACGAAGCACGCGCCAACTTCATGTGGGCGGCCAATCAGGCGCTGAACGGCTTGATCGGCGTCGGCGTACCGCAAGACTGGAGCACGCACATGATCGGTCACGAATTGACCGCCATGTACGGCTTCGACCACGCGCAAACCCTGGCCGCCATTTACCCGCACAACCTGCGCGTGCGCCGCAAAGCCAAACGCGCCAAATTGCTGCAATACGCCCGGCGGGTCTGGCAAATACCGGCAAACACCGACGAAGAAAAAGCCATTGATATGGCCATTGATAAAACCGCCGCGTTCTTCGAGTCGATGGGACTGAAAAGCAGTCTGGCGAAACTGGGCGTTGAACGTGACGTTATCGAAAAACTGCCGGTGCGATTGCAAGAACACGGCATGACCGCGCTCGGCGAACACGGCGAAGTCACACCCGTCGTCGTCAAACAGATTTTGACGGCGAGCATGGAGGCGTGATTTCAGGGGTTGTCGTAGGCTGGGATGAAGCGTAGCGTAATCCCAGCTTACGCCGAACGCCTCACCAAGAGCTTAACCTCAATTGAGGAATGGCCCAATTCAGAGCCAGCGCTATTATCGTTAAAATCACCAAAATAGCGATAACCCCATACAGGATTCTGGCCGTTCTTCCCATTTTGGCCACAATTTTGTTTTGAAGTAGTTTTTCGCCAATGAGTTCCAACCCCAAAACAACAGGTAGCGCGACCAGAATCAGCGAAAGCCAGCCAAGCATACCGCTTGGGTGATAAGGATATATCTCTACGAGTATCAAACCAACGCATATAACGATCCCAGCGACTATGCTTACAATAACAAGAATGTTCCGTCGCATACACTCACCTAAAGCGAATTACTTGACTTTAATTTCAACCCACAACCGATTCGCCAATCGCCGCTCTTTGCGCGGGTAGTCTTTCAACATCTGCAATCGCTCGAAGGTTTCGGCGTCGGGGAACACGGCTTTGTTGTCTTTGATGTCTTGATCAATGTATTCGAGTGACAATTCATTGATGCTGCCGGAGCCGGTCAGGTTGGACAGTTCGGCGGTGCTTTGTTTGTCGATCAGAAAATCAATCAGTTGGTACGCGAGGTCGAGGTGCGGTGCGCTTTTATGGATGACCATATTGTCAACGGCGAGCACTGCGCCCTCTTTCGGTAACGATGAAGCGATGGAGAACGGGCGTCCCGCCGCTTTGGCGTCCTGATCGGCCTGAAACATATCGTTCGAATAACCGTGCGCCACCCAGATGTTGCCGATGGTCAGTTCTTTGATGTACGACGACGCATTGAATGCCGCCCAGTACGGTTTGGCGCGCAGAATCAGGTCACGCGCTTCCTTGAGATGCGTTTCGTCGCTGTCGTTGACCGAATAACCGAGGTAGAGCAGCGCCGCCGCAAAAAGTTCGCGCTGACTGTCCATCACCGTGATTTTGCCCTTGAGTTTTTTGAGAAGTTCGGGTTCAAAAATCAGCGCCCAGGAATCGACCGGCAATCCCAGCTCCCTGATTTTTTCGGTGTTGTAGCCGATCAATGTCACCGAATAGCCGTAAGGAACGGAATACTGGTTGTCGGGGTCAAACCACATGTCCAAAAATTCGGGCTTGACCTGATCCAGATTTTTGAGTCTGCTTTTGTCGATCGGCTGTATCATCTTCTGCGCGATCAATGTTTCTACAACGTTGCCGGTCGGCACCATCACGTCGTAGCCGGTAGCGCCCGCAGCCAGCTTGGCAAGCATTTCCTCATGGTCGGAAAAATAGTCCTGAACCATTCGGCAGTTGCAGTGCTTCTCAAAACGTTCAACGGTGGTGTCCGCAATGTAGTTGTTCCAGTTGTAAAAGCGGACGAAGCGACCGGACGGCGGCGGTTTCGCCTCCTCCGTCGCGCCGTCTTCGTCAGACGCCGTTAACGACGGATCCGGAGCGCCGCAAGCCGCTACAAAAAAACTGAAAAAAACGCAGAAGAAGCCTGTAAGAAAGTAACGGAAATATGTCATGGTGTCTGTTGCCTATGAAAAAAATTAACCACGAAAAACACGAAAACTTTTTCTATGTGTTCTGGCGTGGTTTTGGTTTAAATCACACCGTAAGCAACCCCATCCCCACCCTGGCCATCCCCCCCCCCGATCAAAACCACTTCGGGGGCAGGCTCTTGAAGGGGAGGGAACAACGCGGCGCAGCGCGGAAGCACACAAGACCCAACCGAAAACGCTCTTTGCAGTTAATTTATCTGCGCATTGCTTTCCGCGTCGTCATCTTTAACCAGCCGCTTGCTCCGGAAAAGGTCCGGCGCTACTTTGGTAGCGACGATGATCAGAATCAACGTCAACAACATCATCAGGGTTGACAGCGCGTTGACTTCGGGCGTCACCGCAATTTTGATCATCGTGTAAATGGTCAGCGGCAACGTCGGCACACCGGCGCCGGCGGTAAAGAACGTGATGACGAAATCGTCGATTGACAGTGTGAACGATATCAGCGCTCCGGCGATCATCGCCGGTTTAATCAGCGGGAGGGTTATCAGCCGGAACGATTGCCAGGGTGTCGCGCCGAGGTCACGCGCCGCCTCGAAAACCGATTCGTCCATTCCGGTCAAACGCGCCCGCACGATGATGGCGACAAAACCGATGCAGAATGTCGTGTGCGCAATGATCACGGTCAGCAGCGACAGCGCATTCTCGCCGAACGCCGAGATGAAGAAGATCAACAAGCTGACGCCAAGCAGAATTTCCGGCATCGCCAACGGCGTTATGGTCATGAACGGCAAAAAGCGGAGGCGAAAACGGTGTATCGCAATACCGGCCATCGTCCCAAGAACCGTGGCCAGGAGCGTCGCCATTGCCGCGATAAACAATGAATTACGCGCCGCGATAAGCATCCCTTCGTTGTTGAACAGCACGCGATACCAGTCAAACGTAAACCCCACCCATTCCGCGTTCAACTTGGAGTTGTTAAACGAAAAAATCACAACGACGATCAGCGGAATGTACAGGAACGCATACACCAGCGCCGCCGAGATCCACAGCAAGGGCGACCTACGCATAGCGCCTCCCTCGTTTTGCAAACGCCATCGACAACGCCACGATGCCCAACACCACGACGGTCAACATCATCGACAGCATGGAACCGAACGGCCAGTCGCGGGTACCGAGGAACGATTCTTTGATCATGTTCCCGACCAGCCAGTCGTCTTTGCCGCCGAGAATTTCGGGAATTGCGAACATGCCCAGCACCGGAATAAACACCAGCACCGCGCCCGAGAAAATACCGGGCAGCGACATCGGAAACGTCACCTTCCAAAAACGGTTCCATGCGTTTGCGCCGAGGTCTTGTGCGGCATCGAGCAATGTCGGATCGTGTTTTTCAAGATTGGTGTACAACGGCAGAATCATGAACGGCAGGTGAACGTAAACCATGCTGATGATTACCGCAAAGCGTGTGAACAAAAGATCAAGCGGGCCGAGGATGATCATCCAGGCGTAGATACGAACCAGAAAATTGCTGGCGAACGGCAACACGCACAACAACACCAGCAGGTCGCGTGATTTTTTCGGGCTACGCGCAATCAGCAACGCCACCGGATACGCCATCACCAGACAGACCAAAGTCGTCAACGCCGCGACACCAAGGCTTTTTAGAAAAATCTGGGCGTAAACGAAATCGGAAAAGAAGATCTGATAGTTTTCGAGCGTTAATCCTTTTTCGCCAGCGGGAAGATCGCCGAACAACGGCGCCAGCCCGCCGAATTCGCCGGGATAGCGAAAACTCGCCACCACCATGATGAGCGCGGGCAGCAGAAAAAACAGCAACAAAAAAACGAACGGCGGCGCGCTGACAATGAATTTCTGAAAGCGCTCTCCCCGGATGCGGGTTGCTTGAATCAGAGACATGGCGTTGGCGCTAAACGAATCAGGAAGTCAGGAAAGCGCCAGCCTCGGCCTTCCAGGAAACACGAACCGGATCACCCAATTCAAAGAACTTGGCGCGACCCGGCGCGGAATTGGGGAGCAGTGCTTCGAGACGCGCACCGTCCGGCAAATCGACGATGTACGTGGTGACATCGCCAGTGTAAAGAAAATCGTTGACGGTTCCGACAAACTGGTTGGGGTCGGGCGACGCCTCTCCCGCTGCGCGAATGCTGACCTGTTCCGGCCGGATCACAAAAACGCCGGCATCGCCTGCCTTGATTCCCGTGCGTGTCGGCGCAGTGATCTGGCCGAGTTTTCCGAGCAGCAACGTTAATGTGTCGCCGGAGGTTTGTACGGTCGCCTCATGCATGTTGACATTACCGATGAAGTCGGCGACAAAACGGTTCTTCGGTGCGCCGTAAAGTTTGTCCGGCTCGTCAAGCTGTTCAATACGGCCATGATTCATCACGGCAATCCGGTGCGACAACGCCAGCGCTTCCGCCTGCGAATGCGTGACAAAAACAAAGGTGACGCCAATGTCGCGTTGCAGCGCGATCAGTTCGATCTGCATTTGTTCGCGCAACTTGGCGTCGAGCGCTCCCAGCGGTTCGTCAAGCAACAACAAGCGTGGCCGGTTGACCAGCCCTCGCGCCAACGCGACGCGCTGGCGTTGACCGCCGGAAAGTTCATGAGGATAGCGAGCGGCGCGGTCGTTCAGCGCCACTTGCGTCAACGCACTTTTTACTTTGAAGCGAATCTCTTCTTCGCTCTGACGCGCCATCTTGAGCGAGAAAGCGATGTTCTGCTCGACCGTCATGTGCGGAAACAGCGCATAGCTCTGAAATACGGTATGAACCGGCCTCTTTTCCGGCGGCGTGTCTTTGAGATCAACGCCGTCAAGAATGATCGCCCCTTCATCCGGCTGATCGAAACCGGCGATCATTCGCAGCAGCGTGGTTTTCCCGCAACCGGAAGGTCCCAGCAGCGTAAAAAACTCACCGGCCTTGACGGAGAGGTCAACACGGTCAACAGCAATAAAGTCGTCGAAACGTCGGGTGACGTTACGAATCTCAAGCAGCGCCATCGGCGCACTCCTCTGGAGATACGGCAGGTTGAAAGACGCCTGATTGTACGGCAAATCGCCAAGGGGGTGCGACGGGGACTTTTCCTGCGGCAAAAAAATTTTTCCCGTGACAAGAAAGAGACACTGGAAGGTGTAATATGGCTGTGCTTTTCGGAAAAGATATGAATAAATGCTGGCGGAGAAAGCCGGCATTCGGTACCATAAGTGTCTAAGTTTGAATTGGCGCCGCCCCGCTGAACCATCCCACCCCGATACGGATGGGCTTCGGGGTTCTGTTCTTCAACCTGACCATTGATACCGCACCCACTCTTTTCCCGAACAGGACCGCGCCCTTCTTCCGCAAAGCGAGAAAACCAAACCGGACGGCCAAACCAGAAAACAACGATCATGACAACCGAAGCCCCTTACAACGCCGACCGAAAGTCCCTTCTGGACGAACTGCGGATGCGTGCCGAAGGCAACAGCCTGCCCTCGGGAAAAAACAGGTTGAGCGAGGCGCAAATCCGGAGCAGCATTGACCAATTGCTATGGCATATTCATGGCTGGTTGGAAGAAGTCGCCCGTTATCTGGAGACGCTGCGCCCACCGGTAGCCCACGAGTTTCGTTTCAGCAACTTGATGGTTATGCGATCACTGACGCTGGAGCAAAGTTTTGTATCATACCGACGACAGCGTTTCGGTGAACAGGAGCTACTCGATCACGTCGAGTTTTTCTATCGGTTGGCGTGTCCGGGCAGCCCCATCATCAGAGTGCCATCGACCTCGGCCACTGAAATCGAAACCCGTTTGCGGGTGGCCGGGCTGGCGTTTGAAAACAGCCCGGAAATGGATCAATGGCGGGCTGTTCGAGCCGTGCAGTTCAAAATCGTTCCGGAAATCAAGACCACCATCCGCATCGAACCCGATTACGTCCAGCACAAGATCGGCGTCCGGCTGTCCAATGTTGACCGCTTCGAAGTCATGCAAATGGTGTTTTCTCCCTCCCAACTCGACGAAGAAGCGCTTGAAGACCTGGTGCGCCTGATACTCGGCGAAAGCACCACCTTCCTGAAGCGGGCGCCCTGGGTGCCGAACTGGCGACCCACGCGACCCACATTCACGTCGGTGAAACCGGTGTCGCGTTATATCCTTTAGTGGGCAGGAATCAGGGATCAAGAATCAGAAAACCATCTCACGCGAAGCCGCGAAGAAGGACAAACCCTCTCCCCTCGCGGGAGAGGGACCGCCTGCAAGTTCTGCAGCGGCGCGATGCCGACAAACCCTCTCCCCTCGCGGGAGAGGGTGGCCGAAGGCCGGGAGAGGGGGTATCTTGACCTCTGATCCCTAATCCCTGACATCTGATCCCTGACCTCTGACATGCACACACCACGCCGCCGTTTCGGGCAGAACTTTCTTACCGATTCGCACTACATCCAGCGCATCATTGATGCCGTCAATCCGCGACCGGACGATGCGCTCATCGAAATCGGTCCGGGGCTGGGAGCGCTGACAGCCGACCTGATCGCCCGCGTCGGCCACCTTCACGCCATCGAAATCGACCGCGATCTGGTAGCGCGGTTGCGCGAACGTTTCAACGCAGCGCAACTGACCCTGTTCGAGGACGACGCCTTGCGTTTCAATTTCGTCCGCCTCAGCGCCACACTGTCGGCGCCGTTGCGCATCATCGGCAATTTGCCGTACAACATCAGCTCGCCACTGCTCTTTCATCTGGCTGCCGACACCGCATCGTTGCGCGACCTTCACGTCATGCTGCAAAAAGAAGTCGT
>JAITMH010000061.1 GCA_031277445.1 Burkholderiales bacterium | reverse complement strand
CGGACTTTCGTCGTCGCTTTATGCCTTCTTCTGACGCAACATTGCCGCTCCCACTGTCACTGGTGCTGATCACCCAAAACGCCGAGGCGGAATTGGGCGCGTGTCTGGCGTCGGCGTTGTTTGTGGCGGAGATTGTCGTTGTCGATTCCGGCAGCACCGACAAAACGCGCCACATCGCCGAACAATTCGGCGCTCGTTTCATTGAGCAGCCCTGGTTGGGTTTCGGCCCGCAAAAGAACGCAGCGGTGGCCGCAGCGCAGCACGATTGGGTGTTGTGTCTGGATGCCGACGAACGCATCAGCGATGCGCTGGCGCAAACCATCGCCGTCGTTTTTGCGCGACAGGAAAGTGAGCGGGCGGCAGCGTATGCGCTGTGTCGCCGCAACCGGTTTTTCGGTCGCTGGTTGTCGCACGGCGAGGGTTATCCTGACTGGACGGTGCGCTTGTTCGACCGGCGTCGCGCACGTTGGAGCGATGATGCGGTGCATGAGAAAGTGCTTGTCGGTAACGCAAACGAGAATGCAACCGGGGAAAAAATCGAACGTCTCTCCGGCGATTTGCTGCACGCTTCCGCTGAATCGCTCGACGCCTATCTGGCAAAGCAGAACCGTTACACGGCGGTGCAGGCCGAGCGCTTGTTTGCTGCTGGTGTGCGCACCAGCGCATGGCGAATGTTTGCCTCGCCTCTGGCGCGTTTTTTTCGCTTCTATTTCGTCAAGCGCGGTTTTCTCGACGGCGCAGCCGGTTTTGCGCACATTGCCATTGGCGCTTTCGCCAGCTTCCTCAAACACGCGAAGCTTTACGCACTGCAAAAACGCACGATAAAAGACACCCATCACGACGGCACCGTACCATGAACGCTTTTTCCGAACACGATCATGTTCTCGTCACCGGCTGCGCCGGATTCATCGGCATGCACGTCGCCGAACGTTTGTGCGGCGACGGCGTGCGCGTGACCGGTGCCGATCATTTTGAACCGTATTACGATCCGGCGCTGAAAGAAGCGCGGGCGGCGCGGTTGGCGGCGCTGCCGCAATTTTCGTTGTGTCGTCTCGATCTGGCCGACGCCGATGCGACACGCGCCTTGTTCCGCGACGGCGGTTTCACCCACGTCATTCATCTGGCGGCGCAGCCGGGCGTGCGTTATTCGCTTGAGCATCCGGAGGCGTACCTTCGGAACAATGTGACGGCGTTCGGCCATGTTCTCGAAGGCTGCCGCCATCACAATGTCCGGCATCTGGTTTATGCGTCATCGTCGTCAGTATATGGCACCAATCACACGTTGCCGTTTTCCGAAGATCAGCCGACCGACCACCCTGTCAGTTTGTACGCGGCGACGAAGAAAGCCAACGAGCTGATGGCGCACAGTTACAGCCATTTGTTCAAACTGCCAACGACCGGATTGCGTTTCTTCACTGTTTACGGACCCTGGGGACGACCGGACATGTCGCCAATGTTGTTTGCCGACGCGATTCTGTCCGGCCGCCCGATTAAAGTGTTCAATCACGGAAAGATGCAGAGGGATTATACGTTCATTGACGATGTTGTCGAAGGCGTCGTGCGCGTTGCCGTGCGTTTGCCTGAAAGCCCTCCCCTTCAAGAGCGTGCCCCCGAAGTGGTTTTGGTCGGGGGGGAGGGTTGGGGTGGGGATGGGGTTTCAGATTCCCCCTCTCCCCCAGCCCCTCTCCCACAAGGGGAGAGGGGAGTTGAGAGCGGCATACCCTGCGCAATCTACAACATCGGTGGCAATCACGCCGTGCCGCTGGAAACATTCATTGATACTTTGTCGCACGTTCTCGGAAAAGAGGCGATCCGCGATTATCAACCGATGCAACTGGGCGATATCCTGGCAACCTACGCCGATGTGTCGCGTCTGGAAAAAGTCACCGGCTTTGCGCCGCATACGTCTCTTGAAGAAGGGCTAAAACGATTCGCCGATTGGTATGTGGCGTGGCGTGCTAAGCGCTTGTAAGAGAAGTTGGCACAAAATCAGGGGCGCGCACGCAAAAAGCCGGATTCATGTTTTTGAAGTAGATTTCTTTTCCCTGTTCGCGTTTGTTGACGACGGCCAGCATTTGCGTCGGCTTGATGCGCCCGGACAAAATCTCGTCTTCATCGCGCTCCTGAACCCGATCTATAAAAGCACGATCCCACTCGTTGTTTTCATCAAAATTGGGGCCGAAGCAGCGGTCGATAAACGGGAAAATAACATTGGAAAAGCCGAGAAAAAAATCAAAAGAGAAACGCTCGATGAGGAGCGGCAAGATGTCTTGAGACCGAATGCCCTCAAAGCCTTCCGCAGAACAATCCCTGTTGATAAAAACATCTTCCTGCTCGCCCGTCAGCCGGTTGCGGCGATGGCTTTGCGGCAATTCGCTCCAGAACGCTTCGACAAGGGCAAGCGCTTCCGGCCAACGCTGGTGTCCGTTGCGCCCGATCATGTCGGAGATGAGAAACAATCCCGCAGGCGTCAAGGCTTCTTTTACGGCATCAAAAAGCCCCTCCAGATTAACGACGTGGTGCAACGACTGATTGGCAATAACCGCATCGTAATCGTGTTGCGGTCGCCAGTGATTGAAATCGGCTTTTTCGGTGAAGATGTGTTTATCAAGACCGTTTTGTTCCGCAAGCGCTTTGCCTCTCTTTAGCATGGCCGGATTTAAATCAATGCAATGGATTGTGAAACGATCCACGCCAAGATGCCGCAAAGACAAGGCGATGCGTATTTCCGCATCGCAGTTTCCGGAACCGATGCTGGCAAACCGCACTTCTTCTTTGTGAGCGTTTAGAGCGACTTCTTGCAGGTGTTTGACAAAAAAAGATTCCGGCTCGCAGAACCCGAAATCCCGAAATTTGGGCAAGAGGTATTTACCGGCCCAATAGTGAAAAATGGGCGGGAGGTCGTGAACCTCGACAACGTCTTTATACCGCAACTTCTCAACGTAACTCCGATACCAGTAATCCAGGGTGGCGCTGCGGGAAAGAAGGCGTCTTACCGGGCGAAAAAGCCCGCGATGCTTTCTGAGGTTGCGGAATAACCAGGGTGTAATGTTCATTGGGTTGGCTTGCCGTTTATGGCGCTGCTTGACATAAGTGATAATAAAAAGGCTCTTATTCTCGAACAGGCGGCCATTGTCTGGCTGCGTGCAGGATACGAAGAATGCGCACCATGTCTCCGGTCAAATCATAAATCAAGATGTAATTTTGGTGTACGACCAATTCCCGAGTTCCCTTGACACGACCGAGTCGGCCAAGGTGAGGGTGGCCGATGAGTAGCGACGCTTTTTCCGAGAACATCTCATCAAGAGTCAACGCAACAGCAGGGTTACTCTGCGCGATGTGGTCGCGGATTTCCTTCCGGTCAAGCGCCGCTTGATGTGTCCAAACCGGTGTCCAAATCAGACTCACAACGCGGCACGGGCTATCTTCCGGCGCGTTTTGGCGCGCCAGATTTCAGCCTCGGCCTCGACCTCGGCGGCGGGTATCAGATGACCTGTGTTGGCCTCATTCAAACCAAGTTGCACTTGGTGGCGAAACCACTCGTCATGCTTGGCGGCGTTTTGCTGTTCCACAAACGCGCGCATAAAGTCGCGCAGAAGTTGTGCGCCGGTACGATCTCGCGCTTTTGCGGCCACAGAAAACGCGCTTTTCAGGGTTTCATCGACCCGAAAGGTAAAAGTTGCCTCACTCATGACGACGCCTTATGTGTTACACGTTCACTACAGAATAGCACAAATTGCGGCTGATATGCGCTCACTCTTAAGCATTTCGGTCTTCGGCACGAGCTTGCCTGCATCGTGCGCAGAGCCTGAATCATGCTGCCTGTACAATAGCGATTCTTGTCTCTCGGAGAACAACATGATTCTCGTTACCGGTGGCGCCGGTTTTATCGGCTCGAATTTTGTTTTGGGTTGGCTGACGCAACTCGCGGAGCCGATTCTCAATCTTGACAAGCTGACCTATGCTGGCAATCTCGGCAATCTGGCGTTGCTCAAGGACGATGCGCGTCACGTTTTCGTGCGCGGCGACATCAGCGACGGCGCGTTGCTCACACGGTTACTGAGCGAGTATCGGCCACGCGCCATTGTTCATTTCGCTGCGGAAAGTCATGTTGACCGCTCGATTCACGGACCGGCAGAGTTTATTCAAACCAACGTTGTCGGCACGTTCGCTTTGCTGGAAGCGACGCGCACTTACTGGAGTGCGCTGCCCGAAAGCGCACAAAAGGCGTTTCGTTTTCTGCATGTTTCGACCGACGAAGTTTACGGTTCGCTCAACAACGACGATCCTGCCTTTTCGGAAACCACGCCGTATGCGCCGAACAGTCCTTATTCCGCGTCGAAAGCGTCGTCCGACCATCTGGTGCGTGCGTACCATCACACTTACGGCTTGCCGACGCTGACCACCAACTGCTCTAACAATTACGGGCCGCGACAGTTTCCGGAAAAACTCATCCCGCTGATGATCGTCAATGCGTTGGCGGGCAAACCGTTGCCGGTGTATGGCGACGGACAAAACGTGCGCGACTGGCTGTACGTCGGCGATCATTGCGCGGCCATTCGCGCCGTGCTTGAAAAAGGCATTCCCGGAGAAGTTTATAACATCGGCGGCAACGCCGAAATGAAAAACCTTGACGTGGTTCATACGCTGTGTCGCGTGCTGACAACGCTACGACCCGGGCGCGATGCCGCATCGCAGATCACGTTCGTCAAAGACCGCCCCGGGCACGACCGCCGCTACGCGATCAACGCCGACAAGATTCGTCGCGAACTCGGCTGGCAACCTGTTGAGACGTTCGAGAGCGGTTTGACCCAAACCGTGCGCTGGTATCTCGATAACGAAGCATGGCTTGCAAACATCACCAGCAAAGCGTATCAGCAGTGGATTGACTTACAATACGCGCAACAATAAAAGGAATGGCGATGACTTCACCACAACACGCACGCAAAGGCATCATTCTCGCCGGAGGTTCGGGAACGCGACTGTATCCGGTGACGCAAGTCGTTTCCAAACAGCTTTTGCCGATTTACGATAAGCCGATGATTTATTATCCGCTGTCGGTGCTGATGCTGGCGGGCATCCGCGACATTCTGCTGATCTCGACGCCGGAGGACACACCGCGTTTTCAGCAATTGCTTGGCGACGGCAACGCCTGGGGGTTGAATTTTTCTTACGCGGTGCAACCTTCGCCCGACGGACTTGCTCAAGCGTTCATAATCGGCCGCGATTTCATCGACGGCGGGTCTTCGGCGTTGGTGTTGGGCGACAATATTTTTTACGGCCACGATTTGCACACGCAACTGCGACGCGCCAACGCGCAGCAGGAAGGCGCGACGGTTTTCGTTTATCCTGTGTCGGATCCCGAGCGTTACGGTGTTGCTGAATTTAATGTGCAGGGCAAGGTGATCAGTCTCGAAGAAAAACCGAAGGCGCCGAAATCGCGCTATGCGGTGACGGGTTTGTATTTCTACGATGCGCGGGTGTGCGACATCGCGGCGAAATTGAAACCGTCGGCACGCGGCGAACTGGAAATCACCGACGTCAATCGTGCGTATCTGGAGAGCGGCGATCTGCGTTGCGAATTGATGGGGCGCGGCATGGCCTGGCTCGACACCGGCACGCATGAGTCCTTGCTCGAAGCCGCGCAATACATCGAAACCATTGAGCGTCGCCAGGGACTGAAAATCGCCTGCCCCGAAGAAATTGCGTACCATCAGCGATGGATTGACGAAACACAATTGCGTGCGCTGGGCAACGCGATGGCGAAAAACAATTACGGTCAGTACTTGTTGCGCTTGCTCGATGTGCCAGTGTGGAGCAGTCGGCAACCCAACGGGCTGCCATCATGAACATCGTCGACACGACCATTCCCGACGTTAAAATTCTCGAACCGCGTGTGTTCTCCGATGCGCGGGGTTTTTTCTTTGAAAGCTGGAACCGCAAGACGCTGGCCGCTGTCGGGCTTGATCTTGATTTTGTGCAGGACAATCACTCGCGTTCGATGAAAAATGTATTGCGCGGTCTGCATTATCAGATTCGGCACGCGCAGGGAAAACTGGTGCGCGTTGTCGTCGGCGAGGTGTTTGATGTCGCCGTCGATCTGCGCCGCAGCAGTCCGACTTTCGGACAGTGGGTCGGCGTCACGCTGTCGGCGGAAAACAAACAAATGCTGTGGATTCCTCCCGGTTTTGCGCACGGCTTTGTTGTGCGTTCCGACGCGGCGGAGTTTTTGTACAAAACGACCGACTACTGGCATGCCGAGCATGAGCGCACCTTGCGTTGGAACGATCCAGCGCTGGCGATTGAATGGGGGCTTACCGAAGCGCCGATTCTTGCCGCGAAAGACGCCGCCGGTGTTTTGCTGAAAGACGCCGAGGTTTATCCGTGAACGAGACAGAAACATTCACGCGCCTTCTGTTGATCGGCAGCGAAGGCCAAATCGGTAGCGCGTTGGCGCGGCAGTTGCCGCAGGCTTTTCCGCAAGCCGCGTTGATGGTGACGACGCAAGACCGCGTTGATTTTACGAAACCGGAAACGCTGACACGAACGGTTCGTGAATTTATGCCCGACCTCATCATCAACGCCGCCGCTTATACGGCTGTTGACCGCGCCGAGCAGGAACCCGATCTGGCGCAGCAGATTAACGGCATCGCATCGGGAATGCTCGCTGAAGAAGCGAAACGTTGCGGCGCAACGCTGGTTCATTACTCCACCGACTACGTGTTCGACGGCAGCAAGCGGACGCCGTATGTTGAGAGCGACGCCGTTCACCCGCTCAACGAATACGGTCTTAGCAAACGCGCCGGAGAAATCGCGATTCAACAATCGGGCGCTTGTGCGCTGATTCTGAGAACGAGTTGGGTTTACGGATTGACCGGACA
>JAITMH010000006.1 GCA_031277445.1 Burkholderiales bacterium | reverse complement strand
TGCCCGCAGGACCATCAACGCGAACAGTTACACGGTAATACCCCCCCGGCGCAGCCGGCACAATGCCAATAACATGCGGCAGGTCCGAGGTGGTGCCAATTTTCGAAAGATCAATCGTTGTGAGCGTTCTTATGCAGTTCTCCGGCGTCCACGAGCCGCTGGTTCGACACATGCGCTCAACCACGTACCGCACAGTATTGCCCGCTGTATCGGTCCAACTCTGGAAACCAGCGGGGTAGCTGCCAAAAAGGCCGCCGACAACCCTTCCTTGCAAAACCGCAGGGATACCGTCCGCATCTTCACCCGGTTGAATGAACGAAAAATAATTGTTCGCCGCTAAATCGCCTTCAAGCAATGGCCTATCTACAGATCCCGCTACATTCACCATGGCCGCTTCAATGGCTTGCGCAACAGGCGCTTCCGCAGCCTGTCGAAATGATAAATTGCCTACAGCCAGCACATTGCTGTCCAAAGAACGCATCATCGCAGCAGCGGACAATGTCACCAATACCAGAACAAGAAGCGAAATAAGCAACGCAATCCCTTGTTGGGCGTTTCTACCACCCAAGCTCCGGAAACCACTACCTCGCATGGCTCTTGGCTTCAAGCCGTCCGACCAAAAACCTTTGTATAAGATACGCATAGCTCTCTCAACCTAGTTAGCCCAGATGTTGTTCCTCAACGGAACAACTGTTTCAAAAATCCGGTAGCGCCAATCCATAAGTCCGCTGAGATCCGGGTCCTCAGGTATCGTAATATTTTCCACAGCCGGGCAATTTCCGGCTCCCAAACCACCACAATCAGCAAAAATTTGACCGCTAAACCCTCCAAGACCCGCCAGTTCCTTTTCAGGTTCGTCGCCTCGAATAACAAAAGAAATCCGTATCGCCTTCACCCTATGGACGCCATCATGAAAATTGGCAGTGAATAAATTCGCCGCAGACCAGTTAATATCTGCAGGATTCGGCGCCACCCATTGGTTAATAAATTTTGAGGGGGGCATGGTTACAGGCGCTATGCCGTACTGAACGCGAAAGCGCTCAATATTGGAAAAAACGGGCTCAACCCTGTTGATGACACCGGCAGGATCCAGAACAGTCCGGCGAAAAACACGATCACTTCCCAACCAGTAGATCTGCCGGACGATGTCGCTGTCAGGCCCAAGATTCGTTACCCGAGTTATTGCGGCATTTGCAAACGGAATCCCCAAAGCCCCATCAAGAGAAAATGTCGTTATCCCGGTGGCTGTATCCAGTGTTCCGTCGGCGCTTACGATGCCCGTATCACATGCGGTTCCATCGCTGATAACAACCCGATCTCCTGCCTGAAAAGCATTGTTAAGAGGAGCCAGCACACTTATGTTTCCGCCCACGATGCCTGTCAGTTCCACCGGCCTTACAAGCAGCCTGGGGTTTGCGTAAAACACATAGAGCTGATCGGAATTGGGATCCCGGTCAGCCGCACCAAATTCCGGCAATCCCGGCGGGGCGGCATTCCCCCGATGAGCCAAAACAGGCATCGGATAAAAGCCGTCTCTCAGCCCCCCGAGAAGTCTGACGCAATCATTAGCCAACACATCATTGTTTGCCGAAACCGCCGTTCCGGCCTTCCCGGCTTCAACGCCCGTCAAAAAGACGGCGTACAAGCCCCCTGCCTGCATGTCTCCCACCGAGGTTACTGTGCGCCGCGTACGCTCAACCCCCTCAAAGGTTTGGAATATCACCAGCACGGTGACCATCCCAATCACAATGGCCGCCATCAGCTCAATCAACGTTAAGCCTTTAAGTTTGCGAAAAACAGAATTTGATCGCGTTTTGAAGTTCATCTCTGCTCTCTCTTGCTATGGGTTGAACCCAAGAACCAAATCCTTCCGAAACCTATGAACTGCCGTAAGGTCAGCGGGACTCCCATCCCCCGGCATCAACCAGAAGATTTCGATTGTTACCATTGTTGCCCCTTCCGGCGTTGTGCCTATAGCCACCCTGGGATTTCTCCCATTCGGAAGAATCAGAGCAAGAACGGCAGCATCCTGCGTTCGCGGTAATAGCGCATCTATCCGATCCTTAAAACTTCCGTAAGGCGATCCTGCACCACCGTCATCGCTATAGCTGGGGTTTACTCCATTCGCGCCAACCGCCCACAATTCAGACGCGTACGCCCCAGCCAAATAAACCGCGCTACTCCGATAACCGCTCTCGTCAACATAAGCCAAAGCTCTGCTCTGCAAACCGATAAGCCCCAGTATGCCAAAAGCAAGGATGAGAATGGCTACCAGTACTTCCAGCAACATGCCCCCCTTCGAGAAAGCCGCCTTTCCCTGATAGCGGAAAAAAGTAGGGTTATTTTTCATAACGGCTCCTCATGACATTGAGCGGCATGTTCTCGGGTCTGTTGTTTTAGTGAAGTTCGGTGGTATCACAAGATCGGGACGACAAACACGCACCGCCTGAGCGTTGCTTATTTCAACACGCCAGTCGTAAATTCCTCTGTCTGGTTTCCCGTCTATCGTTTTTGCGCTCAACAAGTTACTGCTGCCGAGGTCTATACGACCCATTCCATCAAAAACCAAGGTGTTCCCGGTTTGCGTAAAAGAGCACCATTTCAACCCCGACCAATCAAATTGGGAGACTGTCTGTGCACCTGCAGGCAGGTTCGGATCCGTCACCGTCCACCCGCCACTGCCTAACACGAATATTGCTCTATCGTTAACTTTCATAGCATGGTTTTGCGCTTCTTTGATCCCGGAAGCAATATTCTCAATACAACCCTTCCTTCTCTCACTCTCAAAAAAATTCCACATGGACGGAGCCGCAAGCATGAGAAGAATTGCCACGACAGCAACCACGATCACCAGTTCGACCGTTGTAAAGCCTCGAATATCGTTTTTCGCTCTCACGATGTGCCTCGCATCATCATCACGCCATCAACAAGAACCGTCTCTTTTCAAGACCCAGCAAGGTGCGGGGGGGTAAGCAATCCCTCTAGCTTCCAATCCCTCGATTACCGAAACCTTCCAGCTCTCACGAACCGCCAAAGTTTGTTTGGTGTTTGTTTCATTTATCGTGTAGTGGAAACCTTCCGTTACCGTTCCAATGACACCTTTCGATTCCACTAGATAAGTGGTTTTTGTTAAGCCAGAACATGTCAGGCCAAAATGAACCGTTTTTGCGTTGACCAAGGTATCGCACGCAACAACATTGGGAGGATACTGTCTGTTATCCAAAAAATAGCGCTCCATTTTCACTCGCGCATCAGACAATGCCGCCACCCCCTCCGGTATCCGGCCTCTGGTGAGATGATCTACGTAACTTGGGTACGCAATCGCCGCCAGAATTCCGAGAATCGCTACGACGATCATTATTTCAATCAGGGTGAACCCCTTGCTTATCGCTTTCATGCCCAGCCTCTTTTCGCTTTAATAACCGCCTCAATCTAACGTTAGCCCCGCCGTAACTCCACCCCAACAGACCCCCGATGAGCGGGTCTAAAGGTGACATAAGCGGCATAAGACCGTTGCCTTTTTACAAAATCTTTTAAAACAGTCGGTTAGGTTGAAAAATTGAATCTCCGTTAGCGCTCATTCCATGCCTTTTTCGCCAATATGCCTTTTGTCAGTCGCGGTCGCCGTGTTCAATGGATGGCTTCGCTTTGCTTCCTTCTCCCGCCCCGATCAAAAGCGCTTCGGGACACCCTCTCCCGCAAGCGGGAGAGGGAAAAAATGTGCGTGCTGGAACAGAAATCGCCCCAACTCTACCGCAAAACCATGCGGTCAATCATGTTTTACATCAATTTTGGCGGTCTCGCGTAGAATGCTGTTTTTCCGGTCTGGTTTTGTCTCTTTTCGGTTTTTTGATTTTTCTTTTCTGACGCTCTTGCCCATACCCCCATGCCCACCCCCATCCGCACCCGTTTTGCCCCCAGTCCCACCGGTTTTTTGCATCTGGGCGGCGCCCGCACCGCGTTGTTCGCCTGGGCGTATGCCCGCCGTTCTCAGGGAACGTTTGTATTGCGGATTGAGGACACTGATCGCGAGCGCTCGACGCAGGCGGCCACGCAGGCGATTCTGGACAGCATGGCCTGGCTCGGTCTAAATTATGACGAGGGGCCGTTTTATCAGATGCAACGGATGGCGCGTTACCGCGAGGTGATTGATGACATGTTGGCGCGTGGGCTGGCGTACCGTTGTTATATGCCGACCGAGGGATTGGACGCGCTGCGCGAAGCTCAGATGGCGCGTGGCGAGAAACCGCGCTATGACGGGCGCTGGCGACCGGAAAATGCCGCCGGAAAGACGCCGCCCGACGGGGTGGCTCCGGTGATCCGTTTCCGCAATCCTGACGACGGTGCGGTGGCTTGGGATGATCGTGTTAAAGGCCGCATCGAATTTGCGAACAGCGAACTCGACGATTTGGTGATTGCCCGTCCCGACGGCACGCCGACGTACAATTTCTGCGTGGTGGTGGACGACATTGACATGCGAATCACTCACGTCATTCGCGGCGACGATCATGTCAACAACACGCCGCGCCAGATCAACATTTTTCGGGCGCTGGGTTTTGAGCCGCCGGTGTTCGCGCATGTGCCGACGGTACTCGGCGAGGACGGGCAGAAGTTGTCGAAGCGGCACGGCGCGGTGAGTGTGACCGAATACGATGCCGCCGGGTATCTGCCGGAGGCGATGATCAATTTTCTGGCGCGGTTGGGCTGGGCGCACGGCAATGACGAGGTGTTTTCGCCTCAGGCGTTTTGCGACTGGTTTGATCTGGACGCGATCAGTCCGGCGCCGTCGCGTTTCAATACGGACAAGCTGCGCTGGCTCAATCAGGAACACATGAAACGGCTGCCGCCGGAAGAACTGGGGCAGCGTTTGCTGCCGTTTCTCGAAAAAGAGGGTTTGGATGTTGCTAACGGTCCGGTGCCTGGCGCTGTCGCCGAATTGTTCCGCGAGCGGGTGGCGACGCTGGTCGAAATGGTGCAGGCGGTTCGTTTTTTCTACGCCGATATGACGCCGGACGCAGCGTTGCTGGCCGAGCAGATCCAGCCCGCCAACCGCGCCGCGCTGGCCGAATTGCTCAAGACATTTGAGACCCTGCCCTGGGATCGTGAATCGCTGAACGCAGCGCTTAAAGACGCCGCCAAGCGGCATGGGCTGAAACCGCCGCAGATCATGATGCCGGTTCGGGCGCTGGTCGCAGGAACGCTCTCGACACCGGCGATTGACGCGGTGTTGACGCTGTTGGGGCGTGAGAAGGCGCGGGCGCGGTTGAAGGCGGGGTTGTAGCCCTCTCCCCAACCCATCCCGACCAGCAAACCCCCGTCGGCTTCGCCGACACCCCCTTTAGAAAAGGGGGCTTTAACTTCGCGCCTTCGCGTGAGAATTTCTTTGTGCTCTTTGCGTTCTTTGCGGTTAAATCATGTTTTTTGTTCCCGGATGGCGCTTCGCTTATCCTGGCTACGATCTTATCCCTGATACCTGACATCTGATCCCTGATACTGATAGAATAGAGTTTTCTCTGAACGGTCGCCATGACAAAGTTCGTCTTTGTTTCCGGAGGTGTCGTTTCCTCGCTGGGGAAAGGCATCGCCGCCGCTTCACTCGCCGCCATTCTTGCCTCGCGCGGCCTCCGTGTCACCAACATGAAGCTCGATCCCTACATCAATGTGGATCCGGGTACGATGAGTCCTTTCCAGCATGGTGAGGTGTTCGTCACTGAGGACGGCGCTGAGACCGATCTCGATCTCGGTCACTATGAGCGTTTCACCGATGTGCGGATGCACAAACGCAACAATTTCACCACCGGCCAGATTTACGAAAGCGTGTTGCGCAAAGAGCGGCGCGGCGCGTATCTGGGCGGCACGGTGCAGGTGATTCCGCACATCACTGACGAGATCAAGGAATGGGTGATGCGCGGCGCAGGTGATGCCGAAGTCGCTATTGTCGAAGTCGGCGGTACGGTCGGCGACATCGAATCGCTGCCCTTCCTCGAAGCGGTGCGGCAGATGGGCATTACGCTCGGCCACGACAACTGTTGCTACATCCATTTGACGCTGGTGCCGTTTATCGCCACTGCCGGTGAGATGAAAACCAAGCCGACGCAGCACTCGGTCAAAGAGTTGCGCAGTATCGGGATTCTGCCGGACATCGTTTTGTGTCGTGCGGACCGGCCTCTGCCGGAGGGCGACCGCCGCAAGATTTCGCTTTTCACCAATGTGGCGCCGGAAGCAGTCATTCCGATGCTTGACGCCGATTCAATTTACAAGATTCCGCTCAACCTGCACCATGAAAAACTTGACGAGATCGTTTGCAAAAAACTGGCGCTCAACACGCCGCCCGCCAATCTGTCGAAGTGGCGCGATCTGATCGACGCGCTCGAACATCCGCAGCACGAGATCACCATCGCGATGGTCGGCAAATACGTCGATCTGACCGAATCGTACAAGTCGCTGACCGAAGCACTGATCCACGCCGGTATTCACACGCGAACCAAAATCAATATCGAGTATTTCGATTCCGAAGAATTTGAAACCAGCGGAGACGTGACGCCGCTTGAGAGAGCCGACGCCGTGCTGGTGCCGGGCGGTTTCGGAAAACGCGGTGTTGAAGGAAAGATTGCCGCCATCCGCTACGCACGCGAAAACAAGGTTCCCTATCTCGGCATTTGTCTCGGCATGCAATTGGCGCTGATCGAATTCGCTCGCCATCAGGCAGGCGTCGCCGATGCCAACAGTACCGAATTTGATGCCGAAACGCCCAATCCGGTCGTAGCGCTGATTACCGAGTGGCAAAATCACGACGGCAAAATCGAACACCGCTCGACCGAATCCGATTTCGGCGGCACCATGCGGCTGGGCGCACAAACCTGTCGCACCCAACCCGGCACGCTGTCGCACGCTATTTACGGCGAATCCATTGTCGAGCGCCACCGCCACCGCTATGAAGCCAACAACCATTACTTGCCGCGCATCGAGCAAGCGGGTCTTGTCGTCAGCGCCCGCGCCGCCAGCGACCGGGTCGGCGGCGGCTTGTGTGAAGTGATTGAGTTACCGGACCATCCCTGGTTTTTCGCCTGTCAGTTTCATCCGGAATTCACCTCAAATCCGCAACGCGGTCATCCCGTGTTTTTGTCGCTCGTCCGTGCCGCGCTGGCTCGCAAAAACGCCCGTCATCAGGAAACTTCGACAGGAGCCGCCGCATGAGGCTTTGCGGTTTTGACGCCGGACTTGACCGTCCCTTTTTTCTGATCGCCGGCCCGTGCGTGGTCGAATCGTTGGCGCTGCAAATTGATGTTGCCGGACAACTGAAAGAGATGACCGGCAAACTCGGCATCCCGTTCATCTTCAAATCGTCTTACGACAAAGCGAATCGCAGTTCGCATGCCAGTTTTCGCGGCCCCGGCATTGATGAAGGTCTGCACATTCTTTCCGAAGTCAAACGTCAGCTTGGCGTGCCCGTGTTGACCGACGTTCACACGATTGAGGAGATTTCGACCGTCGCCCGAATCGTCGATGTGTTGCAGACACCGGCCTTTCTGTGCCGGCAAACCGATTTCATTCAGGCTGTCGCCAGCGCGGGTCTGCCGGTCAACATCAAGAAAGGCCAGTTTCTGGCGCCGGACGACATGAAGCAAGTCGTCGCCAAAGCGCACGCCGCCAGTAACGCCGACAATATTCTCGTGTGCGAGCGCGGCGTTTCGTTCGGCTACCACAATCTGGTGTCCGACATGCGCAGTCTGGCAATCATGCGGGAAACAGGCTGCCCCGTCGTTTTCGACGCGACGCACTCGGTGCAACTGCCGGGAGGACAGGGAACATCGAGCGGCGGCCAGCGCGAATTTGTGCCGGTGCTGGCGCGGGCGGCCATCGCCGCCGGTGTCGCCGGTGTGTTCATGGAAACGCACCCGATGCCGGAAAAAGCGCTGTCCGACGGCCCCAATGCCTGGCCGCTGCCAAAAATGGCGGCGCTGCTCGAAACGCTGAAAGCACTGGATGAAACCGTTAAACGTGTCCCTTTTGCCGAAACTGATTTAATGCCGTAACCCTTTTATTGAACCGTGAGTTGTTTTATATTTTCTTCAATCAAAAATTTTGGACAGGAATTTTCTTATGAGCGCTATTGTTGACATCGTCGCCCGCGAAATTCTCGATTCGCGTGGCAATCCCACCGTCGAAGCTGACGTCGTTCTTGAGTCCGGCGTTTCCGGTCGTGCCGCCGTGCCGTCCGGCGCTTCGACCGGTACCAAGGAGGCCGTCGAATTGCGCGACGGCGACACAAACCGTTATCTCGGCAAAGGCGTACTGAATGCCGTCAATCATATCAATACCGAAATCTGCGAAGCCGTCATCGGACTTGATGCCAGCGAACAGGCGTTTATCGACCGCACGTTGATCGAACTCGACGGTACCGAAAACAAATCGCGGCTCGGCGCCAACGCCATTCTCGCCGTTTCTTGCGCCATTGCCAAAGCGGCAGCGGAAGAAACCGGGCTGCCGCTGTACCGTTACCTCGGCGGTATCGGCGAAACAGCATTGCCGGTGCCGATGATGAACGTCATCAACGGCGGCGCACACGCCAACAACAAAATCGACCTTCAGGAATTTATGATTGTGCCGCTCGGCGCAGGCAATTTCCGCGAAGCGTTGCGTTATGGCGCCGAAGTGTTCCATGCGCTGAAAAAACTCATCGACGGTCGCGGCATGCCGACCACCGTCGGCGATGAAGGCGGTTTCGCGCCCAACCTGCCGTCGAACGAAACCGCACTGACGCTGTTGCTCGAAGCCATTGAACTCGCCGGTTACCACCCGGGCGCCGACATCGGTATCGCGCTCGATTGCGCCGCCAGCGAATACTTCAAGGACGGCATGTACCATCTGACCGGCGAAGACCGCCGTTACAACGCTGTGCAAATGGTCGATCTGCTTGCCGACTGGTGCAACAAATACCCGATTCTCAGCATTGAAGACGCCATGTCCGAACACGACTGGGAAGGCTGGAAGCTGTTGACGCAACGGCTCGGCGATAAAGTGCAACTGGTCGGCGACGATCTTTTCGTCACCAACACGCGCATTCTGAAAGAAGGCATCCAGCAGGGCGTCGCCAATTCGATTCTGATCAAGATCAATCAGATCGGCACATTGACCGAAACCTTCGCCGCCATTTCAATGGCGCATCGGGCGCGTTACACCGCCGTCGTCTCGCACCGTTCGGGCGAAACCGAAGACAGCATGATCGCCGACATCGCCGTCGGATCAAATTCCGGTCAAATCAAAACCGGTTCACTGTCACGTTCCGACCGCATCGCCAAATACAACCAACTGCTGCGGATTGAAGAAGACCTCGGCGATGCCGCACGATACGCAGGCCGTGATGCGTTCTTCAACGTTCGGAGGACATAACCGGAACCTCAAATCGAGCGCCCCTTTTCCGCCTCAGGCCGACAATGAAAATTCTCTCCTTCATTTTTCTGCTGCTGATCGTTGCCTTGCAATATCCGATCTGGCTGGGCAAAGGCGGCTGGCTGCAAGTGCGTGCGTTGCAACAGGAAATTGACAAGCAACAAACCACCAACGCGCTGTTGAGAGCGCGTAACGACGCACTCGCAGCCGAAGTGACGGATCTCAAATCAGGGCTGGAAGCCGTTGAAGAACGGGCGCGCGCCGAACTGGGGATGATTAAAAAAGATGAGGTTTTTTTCCAGTTTCAGGCGTCGTCGGCACCGACGTCAAAAAATGAACCGCAAAGAACGCAAAGATCACAAAGAATATCTCACGCGGAGGTGCGGAGAACGCGGAGAAAAAGCTCCTTCCCCTTCAATTCGCCTCCCCTCTCCCGCTTGCGGGAGAGGGTGGCCGAAGGCCGGGAGAGGGCTGGATTCTGCGTCCTGCGACTCCGCGCAGGATGACAAAATTATCCTCCGCGTCTCCGCATGAAACGCTTTTCTGACATCTGATTCCTGACCTCTGATCCCCATGCTAACCCTCACCTCGCCGCACAATCCCCGACTCAACGACGCCGCGCGCTTGATCGCCTCTGCGCACGAGCGGCGCAAAAGCCGACGCTGTGTGCTCGAAGGCGAGCACCTGATCGAAATGTACGTCGCACATTACGGTCTGCCGGACACACTGATCGTCACCGAAGCCTGCGCCGAAACACCGCTCGTTAAAACGTTGGCGTCGCAACTCGACGAGCACCGCCTGTTGCGCGTTTCCGACGCGCTGTTCAAAAGCATCGCCTCGTTGCCGCCTGCGGTCGGCATGCTGGCGGTGATCGACCAGCCCTCCGATGCCGCACAGACTGTTGCCGCATCGGACGCCTTCTGC